>CAZYFC010000031.1:0-12858 GCA_964646715.1 uncultured Lachnospiraceae bacterium | reverse complement strand
ATGCAGGCGACGCTTATGAATAGCGTGCGGATGCTTCTTGATACGCTTGCCGACAAAGCAAAGGAGCAGGGGATCGAAACGCTTTCGATCAAGGATATGACGGTTGCGGGCAACCCGACGATGCTCCACATTTTTGCAGGGGTCTCGCCCGAAGGCATGGGACGATATCCCTTCACGCCTGTTTTTCTTGATGTCAAGCGACTTTCGGGCGAATCCCTCGGCTTGCCATGTGAGAGAATAACGCTCCTGCCGTCTGCCTCTGCATTTATCGGCGGCGACGTGATCGGCGGCCTGTACGTAGCGCGTATGCGCGAGGAAGAGAAGCCGACGCTTCTTCTCGATATCGGCACGAATGGGGAGATCCTGCTCTGTACGGGCAAGGAGAAGGGAAATCGACTGTTTGCCGCCTCTGCGGCTGCAGGTCCCGCTCTTGAGGGCGCGCGCATTTCCTGCGGCATGGGTGGTGTCAACGGCGCTGTGTCGCGCGTGTACGAGGAGGAGGGCGGGCTCGTTTACGAGACGGTGGGTGACTCTTCTGCGAGAGGGCTTTCGGGAAGCGGCCTCGTTGATCTTACGGCTTGCCTTCTTAAAAGGAAGGAGATAGACTGCGGCGGTTACCTTGAAAAGGAAAGCGTGCGGCTCGTAGGACGGCAAAAAAAGGGGGGGCTGCTCTCTCCGGCTGCTCCGACTGCGGTGACGCTTCTGGCAAGTGACGTGCGCGAGCTTCAGCTTGCCAAGTCTGCGCTTCGCTCGGCACTTGAAATGCTTCTGGCCTCTGCCGAGATCAAGCCTGAGGAGATCACGGCGACCTTTCTTGCAGGTGGACTCGGCTATTATATCAATCCTGAAAGCGCAGTGGCGATCGGCCTTATGCCAAAGACGCTCTCCCGATGCGTAAAGGCGCTCGGAAACGCCTCGTTATCGGGGGCGATCGCCGTTTTGCTTGACGAAGAGGCACTGGACGAAATGGCGTCCTGTGCCGCGGCATGCGTGACGCTTGAGCTGAACGAAGAGGAGGACTTCTTCGAGCTTTTTACGGACTACATGCTCTTTCCCGATGCGTAAGGCGCGGGGAGGCGATGTTTTCTTTTAGAGAAAAACGGTCGGTTTGTTTAGCTTGAGTTTATCTTGACGTGATACAATGTCATAGATATGGGGGTATGCTCACTTCGGTGACCCTCGTGCTGCTGCTTAACACAACGCTATGTGCATAATGGGACGTAATAAACGGAGGAAAAGCTGTGACTAAAATTAAGATCACTTGTGATTCGACCTGCGATCTGACGCAGGAGCTGTATGAAAAGTATAACGTAGAGGTGATCCCGCTGGGTATTACACTCGGTAGCGATCTCTTCTTTGACGGTGTGGACGTCACCGCCGAGAGGGTGTTTGAGTTCGTGTCTGAAAAGGGCGTTTTGCCCATGACCTCCGCCATTTCGGTAGGTACCTACGAGGACGTGTTCAAAAAATACGTTGACGAGGGCTTTTCGGTTATCCATATCAACATTTCAAGCGAGTTTTCCTCCTGCCATCAGAATGCCAAGATCGCAGCAGAGGAGATCGGTAACGTCTATCCGATCGATAGCCGCAATCTTTCAAGCGGATCGGGGCATCTCGTGCTTGCTGCCGCGGAAATGGCGGAGGCGGGCATGGAGGCTCCTGAAATTGCCGACAAGCTGAACGAGCTCAAGGGCTCTCTCGACGTCAGCTTCGTTCTGCAGACGCTTGACTATCTCAAGAAGGGCGGTAGATGCTCGGGCGTTGTGGCACTTGCGGCGGGCGTTCTTCAGCTTCGTCCCGAGATCGAGGTGGTCGAGGGCAGTATGAAGGTTGGCAAGAAGTACCGCGGCAAGATGGAAAAGTCGATCATGGATTACGTCAGGGGACGACTTGAAGGACGAGACGATATTGACACCAAGCGTATTTTCGTGACACATTCGAACGTTCCGCAGGAGATCGTCAGGACGGTGGTGGAATACGTCAAGAGCGCGTATCCCTTTGAAGAGGTCATTGAGACGATTGCGGGATGTACCGTCTCCAGCCACTGCGGTCCGAATTGCCTCGGCGTGCTTTTCTTCAGGAAGTAAACCGGAATAAATAAAAAGAGAGATAAGACAGCCTTTCTCTCTTTTTTTTTATGGCGACGCTCTCTTTTTGCGGCGGCGACGCTTCCCGGTGATTTTTTTGCGCGCGGGGCGGGGTGAACCTGTACTTTTTTTCCTGCGTCGGACATAGTATTGGTGCAGAGGACAAGTAGGAGGAAAGCGGCTATGCAAGGGAATTCTTGCTTCCGAAGAACTCGGTGTGCTTAGCCTACCGTTTGTTTAAGCCTAAAAATATTTTACTAATTTGAAAAAAAGTATTGCTTTTTGTCGGCATCTGTGCTATACTTCATTTGAAAAAACATATCGTGTGTATCTATGTCCAGACATCACAATGCACCTTTCTGATGCCTGAAAAACGGGGCTTTCTCCTTTTCCGGTCATCAATTTTGCAGCGTGGCGTTCTGTGCATCTGTAGTGCCCGATCGATTTGCGATTGCCTCTCGCCGATCTCCAGGAGCGTTGCCGCTCCCTTTCAAAAGGGCTTTGATGTCTTTGTTTTTACCGCAAAGACGGCTCTTTCTTTCGGTGTCGGTATTATCGCTCTGCTTCGGACAGAGGGTGTGCAGCTTGATCCGGCGTTACCCGATACGCACAAACGGTTTCCTTTTATCTTTCTCGCTCTGTTCCTTTCGCAAGTGACGGGCAGGGCGGTCGGTGAAGGGCGATCGAAGGTCCCGACGGAGGTCGGTTTGTCCATACGTGTCTTTTATGATCGGACAGTCATCCCCTATGCCCGCACACCGCACATTGCACGGACAGAACGGTTCTTTGACTGCAAGATGATAAAAGGCAGAGCTTTTTGTCTTGCACACCTTACATCGCACGGACAGGAGGCTTTTCCGTGACCCTCTACCCCTTACATCGCATGGGAAGCGGAAAATAAGACTTTTCACAAAGGGCGTACTATAATCTTTTTTATCGGCTCGGATGAAAAGCAGCCTTTTACTGCTCAAACAGCGCAGAAAAGGTATTGAAAGAAAGGAGTTTTTATGAAAAACACAAGAAAAGGTTTTACGATCGTAGAACTGGTCATTGTCATCGCTGTTATCGCAATTCTCGCAGCTGTTTTGATCCCTACGTTTGTATCCCTCAACAGAAAGGCGAACCTGAACTCCGATATGCAGGCAGTTCGCCAGATGAACCTTGCGCTTGCTGCCGATGAAGCTATTAACGGCAAGGCTAAGGACATCGAAAGTGCAATGCAGATCATTGCAAATGCAGGCTACGACGTTGACAACTGGTCCTGCCTTTCCGCGGGCTATCAGGTTTATTGGTATAAGACCGATAACCGTTGCATCCTGTACAACTCTGCTACCGCTGAAGTAGAATATCCTACCAACTACGCAGCAGACATCTTCATCAAGGACCCCACCAACTTTGAAGTTTACAACCAGAACTATAAGAACGCTCTCGGTCAGGATTTCAACCTCGGTTCCTCCACCAACTCCAATAAGAATTCTGTTGAGCTTAGCTCAAGCTCCACCGGCGCTAACAAGGTGATCTTCGACTCTCTCGTAGGCGAAGCCGCGAACTCACAGCTTCAGTCTTCTGTTGGTATCACCGGCGATAAGGTTTACGTTAACGCAAGTCTTACGGTTGATTCCTCTTCCAAGGCTACCGGTACTTACGCTTCCATGAGCATCATGCAGGTCGGTTCTACTCAGGAAGACCTTTCCTCCAGCGAAACCGTTGTTCCTAACATGATCTACCTCAACGTAGTTAAGAAGAAAGGCGCTACCGCTGAACAGATCGTTACCGCTCAGAAGGAAGCGGGCGAGCTCGTTTACTCTGTATTCGTACAGATGAACAACGGCGACCTCCCCACCGATTGCAACATCGTTCTTGCTCCCGGCACCACCATTAACGTATCCTCTCACGAGTGGAGAGCTGTTAAGACCTTCTCCGGTTACTTCGGCTCTGCTGACGCTTCGCAGCCCGTTATCATCGACGGTATGATGCTTTCTGATGCTACCGGTTATGCACAGACCTACACGCAGGCAGGTTCTATGTCTAGCTACTTTATGACCGGCTTCTTCGGCGTTGTTTACGGCGAAACCACCATTGAAAACGTTATCTTCAGAAACGTTACCATCAAGAGCCCCGGCGCTGACTATCAGGTTATTTCCGGTAAGAACTCCAGAAACACCGTTGCCATCATCGGCGGTATCGTTCCTTACGTTGACGGCGTTAAGACCGACGTTACCATCCGCAACGTAACCGTTGAGTCCACCTGCTCCATCATCGGTGAGGCTTCCGTTGGCGGTCTCGTCGGATACATCGGCGGTGACGCGGCAGGCGTTTCGGACTTTGTTGTAGGCTCTACCGTTACCATCGAGAACTGCAACGTTGCTGCAACGCTTGAATCTCTTGACCAGAAGTACGTTGTCAATGGCTACTCTCCCGTTGGCGGTATCGTCGGCTTCTCTACCAGATGCAAGAACATGACTGTTTCTATTGAGAACAGCAACTTCACCGGCACTGCAAAGGGCTACGGCATAGTTGGCGGTATCCTCGGTAACCCCATTCAGGGTACTTACAACATTAAGAACAGCTCCGCAGAGAGCGCTACTCTGACCACTCTGGGCAACGGAAAATATGCAGTTACCGGTGTGATTTACGGTAAGAGCGATACAACGGTTAATGAAGTTAAGTAATCGCGCATAAATGCAATATCTGTCACCCGCACCGCAACCGCATCGGTGTTGGTGCGGGTGATAAATTTATGAGGTAAAATACAGTGAAAAAGAATAATAGAAAAGGCTTTACCATCGTAGAGCTTGTTATCGTCATTGCCGTTATCGGCATTCTCGCAGGTGTGCTTATCCCCACCTTCTCTTCCATCACCAAGAACGCAAACGAATCCGCCGCTCTCCAGCAGGCTAAGAGCGGCCTTCAGTCCATCCTCCCTCTGACCGGCGGCACGCTTCCCGAAGGCACTGTGTTTGCTGTGAACAATGATGACAACGGTGACGTCGAGTATAAGTTTATTTATGAAGGTCAGAAGCTTAGCACCACCGAGCTTACTGAACCTACGCCTGTTCAGCAGGGTACCAATTATTCCGGAAGCAAGTATGTCGTTTACATTTCCTCCGAATCCATAACGGCTGAGGGCGGTCTTACCAATGAAGCTATTGAAATGTTTAACGATCTCTTTGGTACTAATGCGACCTCTTTCACACTTGATTCTGTAGCAAGCAGCCATTATACTGTAACTCTTGTTGCTGGAACAGAGGGAACACCTGCTGTAGGCACCGAAGGTGACGATAACTATGTTCCTGCAGTTCCCGGCACAGCTGCTGTTAAGGCTGACGTTTACTTTACCAGCGATATCAAGGGCACCATGATGGTCGTTCTTGGCAACATGGCCGGCTGATAAAAGGCTTTATCTGACTTATCCGTAAACAGAATACCTTGGGCACTCTGCACCTTGTAGGTGCCGAGTGCCCTTTGGCTGTTTTCCTCAGGTTGATTTTTCCATACCGATGTACGAAGACAGGCCGCCTGCCCGATCAGGGCGACGGCATTCCTCTTTTTTGAATTTTGTTAATTTGATCCTCTCTCTCTCGCTGCAGAGGACTTACTATATACGTTTTTTGAAAGGACGGTTTGATTCATATGCGTTTTAAGCAAGAGACTGCCCGGAAGACAAACGGAAAAAAGGGATTTACCCTGGCAGAGCTGACTGTCGCGATCGCCGTGGTTGCCGTGATCACCGGGATGGTGATCTCCTTTACCGTCCTGATCAACGCGCAGACAAAAAAAGCCACCCAAATGCTCGACGTGCAGCAGGAGCTCGATCTTGCCGAAGAAATGGTGCGTTATTGGATCGCCTATTTTGATACGAATGAATACACCTTCTCACAGGAGAACGGCGTGCTGATCAGCACCCAGAAAACGGATGCAACAAAGACCTATTGCATCTACCTGGAGGATGGGATGCTCTTCGCCACTTATCCCGACGGCACACCCCGCTTCACCCCCCTTGGGTATGTCAGCGCTGTCACCTTTACCTTGATCACTGATAGCGGCTGGGCGGTGGAGGAGGCAGAGCAGGGGGATATTTTTGGTGAACTCATCCGCTGTGACTTTGCTTATCTTGAGCCGGCTGCAAGTGACAATGCATCGCCCAAGATCGTTCATCACGTGTTTTTGGTCTCTACGCGCATTTCCTTCGATCCGGCTTGATTTTTTGCCGCAATGTCCGTGAGTTGCTGTTTGAAGGTTGCTTTTTTTTGTTTTCTGTTGTATAATAAAACGATACCGTTTCATTGACGGTAGACACATCCCGAATGGAAAGGGGGAGCTCTGTGAATCATGTTGATCTAAACCTGAAGAAAAAAAGAAAAGCCTCACGCGGTTTTTCGCTGGTTGAGGTCGTTATTGCTATGGCTGTGATCACGGTGGTCACCGTTTCAGCGATCTCGCTCGTTCTTTCGGGCAACACTGTTACCGCAAGGAGTAACCGTCTTTTTGAAGCGCAGACGGCGGCCAAAAACGTGATTGAGTGCTTTAAGGTGACGGACGATTTTGAAGGAAAAGAGAGCGCCTTCTGTCGCGCGCTGAACTATTTTTCGAGCAGTATTGACTATGAAAGCGGCAGTGCAAGTACATACAGCTTTGCTCAATATACCCTTGACTATTCAACCTTCGTTCTCAGAGCAACGGTCTATTATGACGACGCTGCTCAAAGGGACAGGATCTTTATCTACGTCACCGAAAAAGAGTCAAACGACCGTCTGTTCCAGATCGAATACGAGAAGGGGGGACAAACGGCATGAAGCGATTGTCTTTTTTGAGAAGCAGACGCGGCGTTGCCATTGAGTCTGCCATTTTTACGATGCTGATGGTGTTCGCTCTTTGTTCGATCATTCTGACGGTTTCTATGTATATGATCCAGAATCAAAAACAGGAGACGGAGGACTTCAACGAGCGCATATTCGTCGATCAGCTCGGCGAGGATTTTCTTTATGCCGTGCGAAGCGGTGCCACCTATCACGCCGATACCGATTATACCGACGGCGTGGATAACAGCTATTTCTCTCTGGACGATAATAAGGTGTTCGATCCTGATCGGTATACCGAAGAGTACCTCGATAAGGTCAATTCTGACACCCAACGGCTTCACGTTGCGCTTTCGGTCAGCGCGGGACAGTATGTGCTGACGCTCGAAAAAACAACGGTCTACGTGACCGAGGCAGTCAGAGATGAGGATGGAAACATTATCCGTGAAGAGACCTCTTCCGAGGTCAGGTCACATCTTCTGACGGTCATTCTATACGAGGTCTTGCAGGAAGACGTGACGACCTATGAGCTTGTTCGTTGGTCCTACATCAAGTGATCGGTTACGATCGCAGTTTCATTGCGGTGACGATCTATCTGCCGCAGCCTCGCGGCAGAAGACAGTGTAAAACAATTTTCTTCACGCGCCTTTGGCGCGCAGGCTTTCTGGACGAAAGCCTGCCTGCCGTGCAATACCGTTCTCAATTCCCCAAGAAAGGAGGCTTTCGTTTCAACGAAAGCCGCGACTCATTACTATGGCAAAAATCGTTCTGAATACCGTGATCTCGATCGATCCCGACGAGAGCACCGTTACCTTTTTCTCCATGACGGGCAACGAGAAAAGCACCATTTCCTCGGAAACGGTCTCCTACCGTGCCAGACAGTTTGACAGCGAGTTTTTTGAGAAATTCACCGATATTCTTCGCCGTTATTGGGAGAAGCACCCTTCAGATTCGGCGGCTAACGTTACGGTGCTTCTGCCCGACCGCGTGATCGCGCAGGATACCATCCACGTTCCCACAACTAAAAGAATGGCGATGAATTCGGCTGTCGACGTTGCCGTTGAGCGTCTTTACAAAAACAAAAAAGACCTCAAGGTCAATACCTTCCTTGCTGCACAGAACAAGCAGTACTCCACCTATAGCCTGACGATGATCCGCGCACAGCTTCTTGCGGCGATCTATACCGCATGCTCCACGAGCAAGATGATGGCGAATACGGTCACCTTTGCCTCCAACGCGCTGGTGAACGGCGTACAGACGCTTGTTCCTAAGCTGAAGAGCACCTCCTATCTGCTTCTTGACGTGAAGGAAAACGTCTCGCATTTCGCCTTCGTTGCAAAGGGACGCACGGTAGGTTCCTACTCCCTCCCATTCGGTGCCTCTATTATGCGCCATAACAAGCTGGCCTCCGAGGACATGCTCTTCGATCACAGCATTGCCGAGCTGACCGTTCTGAACGCAAAGGAAAAGGCTAAGGCCAAGCAGCTCACCATGATGGGTGAGGATAACGCCACCATGATCGGCGAAGCAGAGGCGGCTGACCGTAATATCGACGCACTGGCAAACGAGGACGAGGACGTCGAATACTATGGCGGCGGTGGAGGCGTGCCGATGGCTACGCCTACGATGACGGTGAAAACGCTTCCCAGAAAGCAGCCCCGCAAGCTGCCGAAGTTCATGCTCCGTCCAACACCCGACACAGACGAGGGCTATGCCTACGAGAATTTCCGTATCTTCGTTAAGTGGGCATTGACCCTGATACAGGGGAACGATAAGCTCACCGAGCAGGGAAAGCCTGAAGCTGTGATCGTCAACATCGATCCCGCGCTGGATTACGTGATCGATATGACCAATGCCGAAAAGGATGAAAACGGCATTGCCTTCCAGCTCCTTGATCTTCACAATGAGAAGAATACCGTACGGCAGAATCTTGAGCTATACGGTGGCTTCTTCACGCACACGATGAATAAAAATAACAATTTCTGATTGAAGCCATGACGACTTTTACCCTTACCGTGATCTATATTCTGACCGGGATCGTCGGTCTTTGCGTAGGCAGCTTTTTGAACGTGGTGATCTACCGCGTGCCCGAAGGCATGTCTCTTGCCAAGCCCAACTCGCATTGCCCGACCTGCAATTACGAGCTAAGGTGGTATGACAATATCCCGATCCTTTCCTATCTCATTCTCGGCGGCAAATGGCGTTCCTGTAAAGCGCCCATCTCCTTTCGCTATACGGCGGTCGAGATCGCCAATACGGTGCTGTGGCTTCTTTCCGCCATTTTATTTGTGAAGACGAGCATTCTCTACGCCGTTATGGCAGCGCTTGCCTCTTCGCTCTTTATCTGTATTTTCTTCATCGATCTTGAGCATATGCTGATCTTCGACCGCTTTATCCTCATGCTTCTGCTTTTGGGCATCGGCGCGATCTTCGGCGATCCCTTCACCGAGTGGTACGATCATCTGATCGGTCTTTGTGCTGCGGCGCTCTTCTTCGGCGGCGTGTATTTCTTCTATCTTACCTTCCGCGGTAAGGAGGCCATGGGCTTTGGTGACGTGAAGCTCTCTATTGCGGCAGGCTTCTTCCTCGGCTGGCAGAAGTTTATCCTCGCCGTGATCATCGCCTCCCTTGCCGCCACCGTAGTGCTTCTCCTCGTGAGAAAGCTGAAAAAGCACAAAAAAGACAGGGAGTATCCCTTCGCTCCTTTTTTGGTGTCAGGCTTTGCGATTGCCACCTTCGTGGGCAATCCGCTGATCACCCTGTATATCGGA
The DNA here is from genome assembly GCA_964646715.1 of uncultured Lachnospiraceae bacterium. Taxonomy (GTDB): domain Bacteria; phylum Bacillota; class Clostridia; order Oscillospirales; family CAG-272; genus RGIG1993. The sequence continues at coordinate 3,201 of CAZYFC010000031.1, read as the reverse complement.
CTTCTTCTCGGATAAAAGTCCATTGATTTGAAAGGTCTCGTTCTATGCAAAAATACAAATATCAGGCAATCAATTTGCAAAAGGAACAATTCTCCGGCACGTTTATCGCAAACGACGAGCATGACCTTGCGGTCCAGCTTGCCAAACAAAACCTCTATCTGATCTCCGCTAAACCCTATAAGGGCGGCACCCCCTCCGCCTTCTTTACACTGGGTACAGGCAAGATCCAGATTCCCGAGCTGACAGCCTTCTGCCGTCAGTTTGCCATTATGGTCAATTCGGGTATTCCCATTATCTCATGTATTGAGAATCTGAGAAATCAATCCTATTCGAGCTTCTTCAAGAAGATCCTGCAGGTCATCTACGAGGACGTTAAGGGCGGTATCATGCTCTCCGAGGCACTTGAAAAGCATAATAAGGTCTTTCCGAACTTCTTCAGAAGCATGGTTAAGGTCGGTGAAGCAAGCGGTAAGCTGGAGCTTGTCTTTAACTCCCTTGCCGACTATTATGAGGCAGATGCGGCACAAAAGCGCAAAGCCAAGAGCTCCATGAGCTATCCGATCGTGCTGATCATTATGACTGTTGCAATCTTTATTCTGATGATGCTCTTTATCGTGCCGACCTTCCGCGAAACGCTCAGTACTATGGACGTTGAGCTTATGTCCATTACGCGGGTCGTTTACGCTATCTCGGATTTCTTCCTGGAGTACGGCACGACCATGCTGGTCATCATTATCGTGATCGGTATTGCACTCTTTGTGTTTCTGTCAACTGAAAAGGGTAAATATGCCTTTGACGTTTTTAAGCTGAAATGTCCCATCATTAAAACGATCACCGTCAATTTGATCACAGCGCGTTTTGCCCGAGGCTTTTCCTTGCTTCTTTCCTCGGGTGTTGATATGGTTGAGGCGATGGAGACGATCTCAAACGTGCTTGGCAACCGCGATGTCAAGCGCCGCTTCGATAAGGCTGTAGAGGAAGTCCGTCACGGTATGAGTCTCACCATGGCATTTGAGACCCATAAGCTCTTTCCGGATATGCTGATCCAGATGATAGCGGTCGGTGAAAAAACCAACGAGCTTGATTCGGTTCTCAGTCGTTCGGTCTCTTATTTTGACGAGCAGGTCTCGACCTCGCTTACAGGCATTACCACTAAGCTTCAGCCTATCATTCTTGTGTTTATGGGCTTAACGGTGGGTGTTATGTTTATCGCTATCTACTCACCGATGCTCTCGATCATGAACGGTCTTAATACCGGCTAAAGGAGATTCCCAACGTGAAAATAAACAACGATCTACTACAGTTTTTTATCTATAGAAAGCTCGTGCGTCGCAAGGACGCGGATACCATCCTTGAGGAATGCGACCGCCTCGACATGCCGGTGCGCGATTATCTTCTGCTCAAGGAGTATACCACCGAGGCAATTGAGCTTGAGGCGCTCGGCGATTACTACTGCATGCCCTTCATCGAGATCGACATGCTGGACATCGACAAGAATCTTTTCGATCTGTTCAGCTTCGATTTCATGAAATTCAATAAGATCATTCCCGTCTCGATGGATAAAAACGGCACGCTCCTCGTTGCCGTCGGCAAGCCACTTGACTGCAACGCGCTCTCCTCTCTTGCCGTGCAATTCTCCTGTGCGATCGATTACGTGCTCGTTCCGCCCATGCAGATCGACCGCTATATCGACTCGGTTGCCGCGGTCATCTCGACCACGATGGCACTCAGCGACCTCAACACCGAGAAGGATGAAAAGCTCTTCGCGGGACGAGACGGCAATCAGATCATCTTCAGAGAGGACGACGTTATCAACAATCCCGCCGTCCGTCTCGTTGACTCGGTTATTAAAGAAGCGATTCCGTATCGCGCGAGCGATATTCATATCGAGCCCTTTGAAAAGGTCGTTAAGGTGCGTTACCGTATCGACGGTGACCTGCAGGAAAGAGCAGAGTTCCCCTCGGAGGCTTATTCCGCCATCTGTGCCCGTCTCAAGATCATGTCGGGAATCAACATCGCAGAAAAGCGTGTGCCGCAGGACGGTCGTATCAACATGATCGTCGGCGGTAAGGAATATGACTTCCGTGTGTCGACCCTTCCTACCGTTTACGGCGAGAAGTTCGTTATCCGTATTCTCGATAAGACCGGTTTCCATTTCACGCGTACCGATCTCGGCTTTACCGAGGCAGAGAACGCCGTGATCGATAAGATGCTTTCAAAGCCCCACGGTGTTATTTTGCTGACAGGCCCTACGGGATGCGGTAAGTCTACCACCCTTTACGCCTTTCTGAAGGAGGTCAACAACCCGACGGTCAATATCGTGACGGTTGAAGACCCCGTCGAGTATACGATGGCAGGCGTCAACCAGACGCAGGTCAACGCCAAGGCGAATATGACCTTCGCCGCCGCCCTTCGTTCTATTCTTCGTCAGGACCCCGATATCATCATGATCGGCGAGATCCGTGACGAGGAGACGGCGCAGATCGCCATCCGTGCGGCGATCACGGGACATCTTGTGTTCAGTACCTTGCATACCAACGACGCCCCCGGCGCGGTCACGCGTCTTGAGGATATGGGCGTTGCCGACTACCTCGTCAGCGATGCGCTTGCTGGTGTTATCGCACAGCGTCTTGTCAAGCGTCTTTGCCCCGCTTGTAAGAAGCGCGGCAAGACCAATCAGAAGGAAATGCAGATCCTTGGCATTGCCGAGCCTGTTACCATCGCGCGTCCACAGGGCTGCCAGTTTTGCAACAATACCGGCTATAAGGGCCGTATCGCCGTTCATGAGATCATGTATATGAACGAGGCGATGAAGGCAGCGATCGTCAAGGAAACGACGGTGGAGGCACTTCGTGAGCTTGCCCGTGAAAACGGTATGGTCACGCTGTGGAACTCCTGCCGTGACTACGTTCTGAAGGGAATGACAAGTCTGCAGGAGCTTATGACGCTGAACGTCGAGTGATCCTTGTGCCCGCTTGCACCACACGTTCGTTTTTGAATGAATCCTTAACAGCTTGAAGGAGGAGCTATGGCTTATCAACACTTCTATTCGCGCGTTCCGGCACGCTGCAGCATGTATAAACGTACCGATGATTTCGATACCTTTATCAAGTCAAACGAGATCGATAAGGCGTTTATCGACAAGGAGCTTGCTCCGCTGACCGAGCCAATGATCTGCCACGTATTTTCAAAGCCTTCCAT
>CAZYFC010000030.1:0-13135 GCA_964646715.1 uncultured Lachnospiraceae bacterium | reverse complement strand
ACTCGTTCTGCATGATACCGAGGAAATTGACCATTTGGTTACAGAGGGTGGCAAGATGGCTGGCAGGCTTCGAGGTGATCTTTCCGGGCACACCGCCAAGACCTTCCTGAATAAGCTGCTTGAGCGACCAGCCCGCACAGTAGCCCGTGAGCATTGAGAGGTCGTGCAAATGGATATCGCCGCTTTTGTGTGCATTTGCGATCTCATCGTCGTAGATCTCGGAGAGCCAATAGTTCGCGGTTATCGCGCCCGAATTGGAGAGGATCAGACCGCCGACCGAATAGGTCACGGTGGAATTTTCCTTCACGCGCCAGTCGGTAACCTTGACGTAGCTGTCAACCAGCTCCTTATAGTCAAGGATGGTGGACTTCATATTACGGAGCTTTTCGCGCTGACGTCTGTAAAGAATATACGCCTTGGCAACGTCGCCGTAGCCCGCCTGGATCAGCACGCTCTCCACGCTGTCCTGAATATCCTCAACGGCAACCTTGCCGTCAACGATCTTATTTTCAAAATCTGCCGTGACCTTCAGCGCGAGCAGATCGATCACCGAGGGATGATACTGCTTGTTCTGTGCATCAAACGCCTTGGTAATGGCGGCAGAGATCTTGCTGATGTTAAAATCGGCTATTTTACCGTCTCTTTTGATAACTTGATACATTTCATTCTCCTTTACTTTATAGTCTGTATATCAGTTAGTATGTGAAAAATCTACCATATATAGTATTGCCCGGAAAAGGGCAAAAGAATCCGTGACAGAAAAGCACTGTAGGAACAGTATATCATGTCGCGCTCAGCATGTCAATTGACATTTCTTACAATATATAGTGTGTGATTTTGTGCATTTTACGACGAGACCACAAAATATAGTTTGTATCATTTTGAATCAAACGAGGTGCAAACATGCATGAAAGCCGCCTTTGCGGTGCATATTACTCTGCCCTCAGGAACACCCTTGCAACCACAATATATAGTGTATAAAAAATTCACCCAAGACAAACGTCTTGGGTGAATTTAAAAACGGGATCATTCGCCGAGAAGCTCGATCTCTGCTACGGAGCTTGCGCCGGTAAGAACGAGCATATAGTGCTGATAGGGCGCGGCATCCTTCAGAAGGAAGGGGCGCGTATACTGTCCCCATTCGAAAACGAGATCAGTAAACCGACCGAGCGATACCCATTCGCCGTTGTCGTTTGCCCCGTAGACCTGCATAGAGTCGATCACAGTGTTTTCGGCGGCAGGCGAGGTCAGCGTGATGCAGGAGACCTTCTTTGCCCCACAAGAGGAAAAGACGACTGTCGTGCCGCAGGGATCAAGCACCGCCTCGGTCTTGGAGTTGTTATCGAAAGCCGCCCTCAGCGTGCCCACGTTGGAAGCGACAGTGTACTGCTTCACAGGCTCGGTCGAGAAGACGTCAGTCTTCCTGAAGACCGCCTTCGGGCAGACGAGATCGCGCCAGGGCTTTGCAGGCTCTTCTCCGACCGTGACTGAGACAGGGGCCGTACCCTTGGCCCATTCGGAAGGCATGTTGCCCATCACGAATTCAAGAACGCCGCCCTCCTTGATCTCATCGTGCGTGATCACACATCTGTTGAGAGGCTTGCCGTTGAAGAGGGCGCTCTGAATATAGACGTTCTCATCCGAGTTGTTGTGGGCGATCACGCGCAGGCTCTTGTCGGCAAAATGTACGGTGATATCCGAAAAGGCAGGAGAACCGATGGTGTATTCGCCGCTACCGATGCAGACGGGATAGAAGCCGAGGCAGGAGAAAAGATACCAGCAGGACATTTCTCCGTTGTCCTCGTCACCGGGGAAGCCCTGACCGAAACGAGCTCCGACAAAGAGACGCTTGGTGCAGTCGCGGATATATTTCTGCGTCTTGTAGTGATCGGTGGTGTGGTTGTACATATAGATAATATGGTGCGAGGGCTGATTCGAGATACCGAATCTGCCGAGCTTCACCTCTCTTGCCTCGCGCTGTTCATGGATACCGCCGCGCTCGTCTGTGGCGCCGTAGCCACGGTTCACGTCATTGGTCTCAAAGATGGCGTCCATCTTCCTTGCCATAGCGGCAGGGCCGCCGTAGAGGTTGGCAAGACCCTTACCGTCATGCACGACGCTGACCGTCATATTGTGTGCGTCGGTCTCGGTATAGTCGTTGCCCCAGAAGAGAGGATCAAACTTGCCCTCGTGCATATTGCCCTTCGTCCACTCGCCGTTTGCTTCCTTGCCTCTGAACCACTTGTTCTCAACGCCCTCGCCATCGCAGAAGAGACGTGTGTAGTTCATAGCGCGGTGGAGATAGTAGGCGTGGTCGGCGAGATAATTTGCTTTCTTATCGGCATCTGTCTCGCGCTCCGCGAGGATCTTCGCCATCTGTGCGATGCCGTAGTCGTTGATATAGCCCTCGATCGACCAGGAGAAATCCTCGTGCGAGCCGGGGGTATAGCCGAGGAAAACGGAGCGCTCCATCTTGGTGCGTCCACCGTTGGTGGGATTGTTTGGATAGACCGCGCCGTCCTTGATCGAGGAACGATATGCCGCCTCGATATCGAAATCAAAGCCCTTGACGAGCGCATCAGCAAAGATCACGTCGATAGACGTACCGACCATGCAGTTCACGCCGCCCGGCGCAGACCAGCGCGGGATCCAGCCCTGATCATGATAGTGACGTATGAAACCGTTGAGAAGCTCGGGCATCTTTTCGGGTGTAAAGAGCGAATAGCCCGCCCACGCGGTGCGATAGGTATCCCAGAAGCCGTTGTTGATGTAGATGACGCCGTCCTCAACCTTGCCGGAATAGGGGCTACGATACTTCCACACGGGTGCTTCCGCACTGCCGACATTCTCAGACATGAGGTTGGGATATTTATAAAGGTAGTAAAGACCGGAGTAGATATTCTCGATCTCCTCTTCCCTTGCGCCCTTGATGTCACTGATATGCGAGAAGATCTCGTCCCACGCATCGGCAGCCTCGGCGGCAAGCGTGTCAAAGCTCTTGCCTGCCAGCTCAAGCTCAAGGTTATGCTTTGCCTGCTCGTGATCAATATAGGAGGTAGCAAACTGCAGATTGACCTCGTCTGTATCGAAGACAGCGATAGCACTTCTGCCCTTGGACCCGGTAGCGATCGGCAGCTTGTCAAACCGACCGTAAATGAACAGCCTTCCCGAGCCGTTGCTTCTGTGCTCGGAATACGCGACGAATGAGCCGTCGTCACCGAAGGTGACCTGCGCGTCGGCGATCTGATTGTCGAAGATCACGCTGTGATGCTTGGCGGCAGAGCCGTACTTGAAGCGCACCGCCACGCCGTGACAGGTAGGTGTCATTTCAAGCGAGGAGTGTGCGGCGTCGCCGCCGTCCTCACCGAAGCTGACCGCATAGTAATGCGGATGGCCGATTTCGTTCTTGTGGCTGAACTTGTTGCGAAGATGCTTCGTGAGAAGATCCTCTGCGCTCGCATCCTTCGAGGTGTTGACCATAAACTGCCACGAGCCGCGCTCGCCGATCCAGATGGAAGGCTCATGCGAAACGGTCATCGCCATAATGTTGTCCGAAAGCCATGCGTAGTGCTTGCTGTTTTCGGGAATATTCAGCGGGCCGTACATCGAAAAGCCCTGCGGCATCGTCACAGCAGGAGTAGTCAGACCGTGAGAGAAGGCGGGCGAGTCGTTTGTGCCACGGAAAATGGTGGCATAATGACAGGGACGCGTCTTGACCGTAGCCTTCTGATCCACGATCGAAAGGTCGTCGAAATAGGTGCAGAACTCTCGCTTGCCATTTGGCATTTCGTATTCAAGCACAATCTTGTCGATCACCTTGCCCGCATATTTGCCGACAGAGGCATAGAGCTGATTCCATTGGTGAGTATACAGCGTGCGGCTCTCGCCCTGTGCAAGAGGCGTGAGCGCGTTGCCGTTCTGATCGGTAAGCGAAGCGCGACTGCCGTCCTCAAAATAGAGCGCAAGCGCAAAATACATCTGACAGTAAGTAAAATCGTAATGCTCACCCGTAAAACAGGGGAAGATGTGGTAAGTGAAGACGGTATCCTCACTGACCTTGACGGAAAGCGCATCAAACAGCGTGACAGACGCCTTTTCTATGCGCGCATGGCCCTCGGCGCAAAGCGTGTGCGCGCCCGAAATACCCGTATTGGGACGACCGATCCAAACGTCGTCCGGCCCGGGACGAAGTGAGAGCTTGATAGGCCCATCGCAGCTTTTCTTGAAATCGCCGTCAAAGCTGGAAGAGAATAAAACCTTTTCGGGATAGCGTTCACCAAGCGTGGCTTTGTTCATATTGACCTCCGGAATACGGCGTTTTGCCGTATGATCACATCAAAAAAGTCGTCGCGAAAAAAGGATCGCGTGCAGGGATATTATACCAAACCGAACAGTAAAAATCAACCGTTTTGGTAAAAATAAAGCCCACTTTTTTCGCTTTCGATGCGTGATTTTTCGTTTTTTTCAAAGCTTTTTCGCTATAATCAGGCGCACTGCACGAAAAACGTTTCGTGCAGTGCGCCTGATTATTCTGTGTATGAAGAGGGGCTTATTCCTCAATGTGATGAATATTTTTGGCGTCGCAATAGGTAGCGGCAGACGAGCCGTTTTTACAAACGACGGTGACACCGGGACAGCCGTTGAAGATACCCCAACCAAAATCAAGCACCGATTCGGGAAGCACCACGCGCTTCAGCGAGGAGCAGCCGCGGAAGGCGGTGTCATCGATCTTCACGACAGAATCGGGGATCACAAGCTCTTCAAGAGAGGTACACATATAGAACGCACCTTCACCGATCTCATAAACACTGTCGGGGATCTCGACCGAGATGAGGTTGACACACTCGCTGAACGCCCAATCGCTGATCACCGTTACGCTGTCGGGGACTGCGTAGTGGGTGTGATCGATCATCGGAGGGTGGCAGACGAGCACTGATTTGTTCTTATTGAAAAGAATATTATCGACCGACTTGAAGGTCTTGCTCTTGGAGTCGACCTCGATCGTTTCGAGGTTGGTACAGCCGCGGAAGGGGCCTGCGCCGATCGAGAAGACCGAATGCGGAATAAAGATCTTCTTCAGCTTACGGCAGTCCTTGAAAGCACTCTTGCCGATCTTGGTCAGACTGTTGGGCAGATAGATCTTTTCAAGCTCGATACAGCCGTTGAAGACCATATCGTCGATCTTGGTGACAAGGTCGGGAACACGGATGCTCTTGAGGCTGGCGCAGTCGGCAAAGGAGCTTTCACCGAGGATGGTCAGCTTTTCGGGCAATTCGATCGAAACGAGCGCCTTACAGCTGTTAAACACGCCTCCGTAGATCTCGGTAATGCCGTTCTGAAGCTTCACTTCGGAGAGGATCGCGCAGTTTTCAAAGGCGCGCTCACCGATCTCAATATCGTTATTCTCCACGATCACGGATTCAAGACGGATGCAGTCACGGAAGGCACTTTCGCCCACCGCACGCACGTTTTCGGGCAGGACGAGCTTTTTGAGGTTCTTACAGCCGCGAAAAGCCTCCTTACGCAGATCGACAAGACTCTCTCCGATGTCGACCTCTTCAAGCTTTTCGCAGTTTTTGAAGGCGGAATCACCGATCGTCTTCACGTCATCGGGAATGGAAATATAATGTGATCCGTCGCGGCAGCGCGTGAGAATGCCGTCGTCTATCTCAAGGCTACGCATCGTCTCAATGGGAAGCCCCGCTATCAGCTTATCAATGTAGCGCGAGCCCTCCTCGGAGGAGATCTGGCTGAACGCCGACCCTCTGACGTGCTGGAGATTTTCAAGGATCATCTTTAAGGCAGGCGGAATGACCACGTCATCACGCAGATAGACGGGATAGATCTTTTTGTTGTTCTTATACGCCGTGATGATCTCGATGCCGCAATATTTGGAATTCATCGAGGCATCCGAGATAAAGAGCAGAAAGGCAGAGCAGTTTTCGATCTTAACGCAAAGCTCGTTGCGGAAGTCCTCACCGATCTCCATCGTATCGTCGTACCAGAAGCGGAACTTTCTTTTATCGATGATCTTGAGAAGCTGTGCCACGGCGGCGGTGTCGGCGTGGGAGTAGCTGATGAAAATATAGGGCTCGTCACCCTCGTAGGAAACGAGGTTGTGGCTGGCAAGCTGAGGGAAATCATGTGCGGTATCCATATAAATCTCCTTTTACAGTACGATATAGAGGGAAAGCAGCGCGGTGAGCAGGGTGGGAAGCGCGATGGTCACACCGATCTTCAAGAAGTCGCGATAGCCGAATTTAAGGCCGTGGGTATTGAGGATCTCGCTCCACATAATGCCGGCAAGTGCGCCGATCGGCGTGAAGAAAGCGCCGATGTTCGAGCCGACGATCGAGGCGTATATCGCCTGCATCTGCGTCGCACCGGTCAAGGGAGAGGCGATCTCGTAAAAGAGCACGCTCATGGGGATGTTGTTGATAAGGTTTGCTGCCAGGAAGGAGACAACACCGTATTTCAGAATGGTCGGCTCACCCGCCAGAAGAGCAGTCAGCTCGGCGGTCACACCCTTGCCCGCCAACACGATAATGATCACAAACATCGAAAGCACGAAGGGGATCAGCTGCCACGGTGCGCGCTTCAGACAGGACAGAAGCATCGCGGGCTTTTGGCGGCGAACGATAGCTATGCCGATCTGCCAGAGGAAGAGGCTGACGACGGCGGCAAGCGAGATGTACCACATTTCAAGACCGATGTAGGAGGAGATCGCGAGCATTACGGTGCAAATACCGAGGTGTGCAATACCCACCCAAAGCGAGAATTTGTCGTTCAGCTGCACCTTTTGCGCCTCACCTTCAATCGGCGCTAAGAGCTGCTTGCGGAAGAGAAGATAGAGCATGAGAAACGCCACAGCACCGGCAAGAACCGTCGGCAGAAGCATCACCTTCACGTAGTCGACAAAACCGATCTCGCTTGCGGTGGCGAGATAGATGTTGGTGGGGTTGCCGATGATGAGCGCCATGCTCCATGTGTTCGCTGCCACGAACTCGGCAGCAAGATAGGGGATGGGCGAGATCCTCGCGTTCTTCGAGAAATAGCAGATAAAGGGCGTGAAGGAGAGAATGATAATATCGTTTGAAGTAAAGACAGTCAGAACTGAAACGGTAAGATACAGATAGAGGAAGAGCTTTATCTGACTTGTGCGTGCGCGGCTGAGCGTCACGTTGGCAAGATAGCTGAAGAAGCCAAGCTCGTCAAGGAAGACCGAGAGGATCGTCATGGAAATAAAGAGGACGAGGATCTTCAGCGGGTTGGTCGCGGTATTGGCGATCAGCACCTTTCCCACGTCGGCAAAGCTCGTCTGACGGCAGATCAGAAGCAGTAGCGCCCCTACCAACACGATCACCCAATAGGAATCGATCTCCAGCCGCTTGAGCTTTATTTTAGGAAAGAACAAAATGCCCATGATCATGGTAAAACAGGTCACGACGGCAATGATGACAGACAAAGCCATATAGATAAACTCCCTTGTTCACTGCAAAGCAGAAAACGGCAAAATCACCGCATTTTCTTTATTTTATCACTTGCTTTCCATTTTGTCAACAAAAAAAGCAAGTTTCGGCAAAGAAAAAACGCCCTTCACCAAGGGAAGACCGCCTCCCAACCTGACAGAATCAGGCTTTTTCTGCTTTTATCATCCCCTTCCCCTTTTTGCGAAAACGAAAGAAGGGGAAAGGATCCGAAAGCTCGGCAGAGCAGTTCGTTCAAAAAAGACAAATAAAGCAAGTGACAAACGAGGCACTTTGTGCTATAATGAAAAAGCGATACGGTGAGGCAACTGTATGATTCGGTTGATAGGCATATTTACGGCAAAAAATTCTTTCAGCGAGCATCCCGGCACGCCCCGCTTGCTCCTTGGGGGAGGATATCACCGGGCAAGCACACGATTTCAGGAGGTGATCCTATGGATCCGAAGGTAACACTTGACAATAACGCTACGATCTACGATATGCGCGTAGATGACATGCTCGATCCGGTAGGGCTTGACAACGCCGCGCCCATCTTCAGCTGGAAAACGGCATCCTCCACCCTTGGTTGGAAGCAGACTGCCTACGAGATCCTTGTAAGGCAAGGCGATAAGGTGGTATGGGATAGCGGCAGGGTGGAAAAGGACATCTCGGTCGGCATCCCGTATGAAGGGGATGCTCCAAAGGATTCCACCGAATATAGCTGGAACGTCACTCTTTGGAACCGTAAAGGCGAAATGACGGTCTCAAAGGAAGCCACCTTCGAGATGGGTCTTATGGGCAAGGATGCTTTTAGTGACGCCAAATGGATCACCTATGAAAAGAGCGTCTTTTCAGAGAACGAGTCTCATGTTATCGAAGAAGGCACGCCGAAGGGCGGCAAAGGCGGGGGTAGTGCCGAGAAGCGCATCATCAGAAATGAAGAAGAAGGGCTTCCCGCATACCGAAAAGCCATTACCTTAAAGAATGGGCTTGTATCGGCAAAGCTCTACACCACGGCACTCGGTGTGTACGAGACTTATATCAACGGCGCGCGTGTAGGCAGACTGCACACAGACGGCAGCATGGAATATCACGAGCTGAAGCCCGGCTATACCCAGCCGTGGAAGCGCGTCTTCTACAGTACCTATGACGTGACCCGAATGCTGGAGGAAGGAAAAGAAAACGTCATTTCCGCGGTGGTGACAAGCGGCTGGTGGACGGGTGACGCAGCGGCAAACCGCGGAGATCGGACAGCCTATCTCTGCAAGCTGATCCTCACCTATGAGGACGGCAGAAAGGAGACTGTGGTCACGGACGGTACGTGGAGGACGGCAAAGGCTTCTGCTATTCGTATGGGTGATATCTTCCACGGCGAGATCTATGACGCCCGAGCGGATCTTTCCTATATGAAGGCGGGCTTTGATGACACGGCGTGGAACGCCGTGACCGTATATACCGCCTATCAGGGCGAGATCAGCGCTTGGAGCGGCTCATATATCACCGTAAGAGAGGATCTTGAAAGAAGCGCACAAAGCCTTTCGGTCTACGAAGGGGTAACGGGGGCTTCCGTCGGCTATTACGGCAGGGTGAAAACGGTAGCCACCTATAAGGACGGAGATAAGATATCTCTGAAGCCGGAGGAAACGCTGCTTGTGGATTTCGGACAGAATTTTGCAGGCTGGGAAGCCTTTACGGTAGAGGGCGCTGCAGGAACGAGGATCACCGTGGCGCACGGAGAGATGCTGAACGACAATAACGGTGCGATCGTCCGCGGAAACGACGGCCCGGAGGGCAGTATTTACAACGCCAACTACCGATCGGCGCGATCGCTGACACAGTATATCCTGAAGGGCGATGGGGTGGAAAGCTATCATCCTGCCTTTACCTATCACGGCTTCCGCTATGTGGAGATCACCGCCGACAATGCCGTCACGGTCCACCGCGTGTCAGCTCAGGTGGTCACCTCGGTGGAGAAGGAAAGCGGCTTTATGGAGACGTCGGATGCCGACGTGAATCAGTTGATCTCCAACATCCGCTGGGGTATGTACTCCAACTACCTATCTGTTCCCACCGACTGCCCCCAGCGCGACGAGCGGCAGGGCTGGGCGGCAGATACGCAGGTCTTTGCCAAGACAGGCTGCTTCTTCGGCTTCTCCAAGAGCTTTCTCATGAAGTTCGTCGAGGATATGCGGGATGCCCAGCACGACGACGGCAACTATCCCACCACCGCGCCCCGCACGCGCTTTGACGAGCCGGGCACGCTCGGTTGGGCAGACGCGGGCGTGATCGTGCCCTATTATCTCTATCTGATGTATGGCGATGCCTCGGTGATCACCGAGCATTGGAAGTCGATGGAACGCTTTATGGCCTTTTTGGCTACCACCGACGGGTGGGGTGGCTCCACTCTCCACGGCGACTGGCTTGCCTATGAATCCAACGACGAACAGCTCAAGCGGATCCTGGGTGTTTCCTACTACGCATGGGTGGCAAGACTGATGAGCGAAATGGCAACCGTCATCGGCAAGGCTGCCGAGGCGGCAAAATATCTTGCGGTATATGAGGCTGAAAAAGCGTTTTATCAGCAGTTCGTCCGAAACGACGGCACTCTCATTCGCGGCGAGCAGTCGGTATGCCTCTACGCCCTCCACCTCGATCTTTTGCCGGATAAGGCTTCGGTGGAAGCGGTGACAAAGCAGCTCACCGACAACATTGCCCGAAACGGCAATCGCCTGCAGACAGGCTTCCTCGGCACGGCGATCCTTCTGCCGACGTTGACCGCGATCGGCAGAAGCGATCTTGCCTACACGCTTCTTTTGCAGCATGACAATCCGTCCTGGCTTTATTCGGTGGATCAGGGTGCTACCACCGTCTGGGAACGCTGGAACTCCTATACGACCGAATCGGGCTTTGGTGACGTGGGCATGAATTCCTTCAACCACTACGCCTACGGCACGGTAGGCGGCTGGCTGTTCGAGGCAATAGCAGGCATCAACGCAGATATCGCCTCTCCCGGCTTCAAGCGTGTGATCCTTGCGCCTCAGCCCGACAGCCGACTCGCCGCCAAGGCATCCTACGATTCGGCGTACGGCCTTATTACGGCATGCTCCCGATTTGAACAAGCTCTTTGGATCTATTCCTGCTCGCTTCCCGCCAACACCTCAGGCGAGGTGCGTATTCCGGCTGCCTCCATGGAGCGATGCCGCGTGAACAACAAGGCGCTTCCTGAGTTGACACTCGAACAGGACGGCGTTTGCTTTGTGGCAATGAACGACGGCGTTCTGCTGTTTGAAGCCGTTGCAGGCAGCTTTACCTTTACGGTACAAACGGCATAAACGGGTGCTATAGCAGCTCCCCCACAAGAAAAGACAGCATAGCCGTATGGGCGACCGTGCCGTCTTCATGGGGATAAATGCCCTGATCGATATCTGTTTTGTTGCTCATTATCGAAGGTTGACGGTCAATCGGACAGTATGCCCAAATTTGACACCGCCCCGTTTTTTTGCGAGAGTAACGAAAATAAAACATAAAAACGGCGTGCTTTTGCGGTTTTTCACCGCAGAGCACGCCGTTTTTGCGTTATTATGGAAAAGAAACAATCTGATCGCAAAATCCGTTTTTTTGCCCTGAGAGTGCCGACTTTCCCTTTTTTGACTTTTTATGCCCACAAGATCACCCTGATTTCAGAAAAGCAAGCCTCTCAGGCAAAGCAGATTTTTTCAAAAGAATTTTTTCTCCTCCCACCTTTTTGACCGTGCTTTGACCGCTTGAAAAAGGCGCACACATGGGCGCGCTCCATGAGTTGGAGCGCGGGTTCTGCCCGGGGCGGCTTATTGCCACGGATTCCGGAACTGCGAGGCGCGCCATGCGGTATAAACAGCACGCGCGCGGGCGAGAAGCTCACACTCGCTTTCCGCATCGCCGGGATAAGGCGCGCGCTTACGCATAGCGGCGAGCTTTGATTCGTTGGCGGTGATCACGTTCATATTGCCCACAAAGAGATACTGATAGACCGTCATCACGCGCAGGGTGGTGAAGGTGTTTGAGGTGGCTTTGAAATACGCAGCCATCTCGGCAAAGTAGGCATCTGCGACTGATTGACGGTGACGGAGCATCATTTCAAGATAGAGAAGCTCGACCATAACAGCATAGAAATGTCCCTTATAGAGTGCCTCTTCCGAAACAGCAAGCGTCAGAAAGGCCTTTTCTGCCTCCTCCAAGTGACCGCTATCAAGAAGGCGCTGTGCAAAGAGAACTCGGACGGTGGCAATAAGAGGATCGGTCGTTTCAGCCGACTGACCGACCGAAAACCACTCGTCGGGCATATCGCGAAGGCGCTTTCCCTCGCTCAGCGCGTTTGAGATCAGAAGCTGATCGTAATACGCCTCAACCGTCTCGGGCCTTTTATGCAGAAGACGCTGATTCGCCCCGTCATTCGAAAGTGCCGCGCTTTTGAAGGGAATGCCGTTCAACAGTGCGAATATGATGCCGAACAGCGCGGAAAACGCGAAGAACCAAAAGAAGAATTGCGGAAGAGCCCCATACAGAAAGACGGCAAGAGCAAGAAAAAGAAGCGCTGTCAGGCTGTTCATGATCACGCCGCCCATGTTGTAAAGGGTAATGGGACGCTCGTGACGGTAATGCTTCGGCGGAAGCATGAGGCACTGCCCTGCCGTGCCGGGGACGTGGCGAAGGCCGAAGCGCAGCTTACCTTCCCTTCTATATACAGTAAAGATAAACACGCGGAAGGAGGAAAAGGAATAGCCCGTCATAAGGCCGAAGACGAGATGTCCCGCCTCGTGCAGGATAAGCTGAAGCAGGAAAGCGAGAAAGGCAGGCACAAAGAAAGCGCTGCCCATCGCAATGCCGACAGCGTCTTCCCGAAGCCCTTCTTCAAGAACCGCCGAGATCGTCCCGATAGCAAGCCCGATCACCACGCCCACGATCAGCACCGAAATACGCGCATAGCTCTTCTGCTTATTGATTTTTTTCAGGCGCTCAAACGCCTTATGATAAAGACTGTAGTTCAGAGCAGCCACCTCCTTCATAGCGCAAGTATACCACAAACATGCTCGTTTTGTCAATCGCCCTCTTCGTCGCTTCGCGCCACCTCTCCCATGGGGAGCCGACCTCTCACACTGTATTCACAATCGCAAAAAGGAGCGTATCTAACGCCCCTTTTCCTCACTCTATGCCGACGAGCGTTGCCGCCATGACCGCCTTGATGGTGTGCATACGGTTTTCCGCCTCGTCGAAGACGATAGAGGCTTCGCTCTCAAAGACCTCGTCGGTAACCTCCATCGAGGTAAGACCGAATCTGTCGTAAATATCCTTGCCTATCACTGTTTTAAGATCGTGAAAGGCGGGCAGACAGTGCATGAAACGGCACTGTTCTCCTGCATTATCCATGATCGTCTTCGTCACAGCGTAGGGAGACAGCGCCTTGATGCGCTCAGCCCAGACCTCGGCAGGCTCGCCCATCGATACCCATACGTCTGTATAGATCACGGAAGCGCCCTTGGTCGCCTGCATGGGATCTTCGATAAATTCAAGTCGGGCACCCGTCTCTTTGGCGATCTCTTCGCAGCTTGCGATCAATTCTGCATCGGGAAAAAAGGCCTTGGGCGCGCACGCCACGAAGTCCATACCCATTTTTGCAGCGCCAACCATAA
>CAZYFC010000029.1:0-13372 GCA_964646715.1 uncultured Lachnospiraceae bacterium | reverse complement strand
GGCGTGGACGGAGCTGCTCTTCAGGGAAGGAGGGTTGCCCTTTACGACACGAACGGCCGTCTTGTTGCAGAGAGTGTGACAGACGAAGGCGGCGTTGCAACTTTTTCTGCCGTGAACGGCAGTTATTACGCCGCCCTCGTTGACTCGGATAAGGCATTCGATGCCGTGACCTTTACGAAGGACCGCGAGGCGGAGGGCAGGATCCTTCTTCTGACCGAGGCCATCGGTCAATCTAAGGAAACGGCGATCCCGCTTTTTTCGCTTGACTCCGGCAGTCTGAAGGCAGGAGATACCATGTGGTTTACCCTGATGAATGGCTATAAAAAGCAGCTCGTGATCGAAAGCGAAAGCCTGAGGGTCAGCTACAACGGCGAGATCTATCTTCCGGAAAACGGCGTTATTACGGTTGATTTCAGCGAGAAGGAGGGAGAAGCGGCAAGCTTTATGCTTGAAACCGTCAAGTCTTCGGGAGAAGATACCTACACGCTTTCCGTCTTCGTTCCCGGCTCGTTTGAGTCACCCATTGCCCTTGATCCCGAAACGATCAACGGTCGGAAGCTCGTGCTTTCGCTCGGCGCGAACGAGGTGGTTTATTATACGTTCGTGGCAAATGAGGAAGGCACTGTCAGCGTGCAGACGACCGGCAGCAATGCTTTCGTCTTCATTAACGACAGACAAAACAAAGCAACCGTCAGAAAGGGCGAGACTGTCACGATAGCCTTTGCCTCCTATGATGAGTCGGGTAGTGCCCCTGCTACCGGCTACGAGGCCACCATCACTTACGGCAAAGCATATGTCGATTATACCGTCAAAGTCCTGATCGACGGCGAAGGCGTTTCGGACGCTCTGCTGACGCTTTACAAATGGGACGGTGCAGCTTACGTTGAAATTGCCCTTGCAACGACGGATGAGGACGGCAAGGCTGTTTTTGCGAATCTGCTTGAAACGTCAGATTACTATATCAAGGCAGCGTTTGATCGCTACGAGACCTTCAGCGATTATACCCATCTCGAAGAGACCTCGCTTGATCTGTATCTCTATCACGAGGAGGATGGCACGTACGACTATCCCTTCAGCGTCGGTACTGACGCCGAGGGCAATTTCGTTGACCTGACGGTAACCGTCCCTGCAAGCGGATCTGTCTTTTATTCCGCGCTCGTTCCCGCCGGCGTCAGACTGACGCTCGGTAACAAGGCGCTTTCGGTCAGGATTTATCTCGATACCAACGGCAACTGGATCCCCGATAAGGAGGATACGCCGATCGAGCTTGTCTGGGATGAGTCGCTGTCTGCCTATACCCACACCTTTACCACGGAGGGTGTTAACCGCATTCAGTGTCTGATCGAGGTAAAGGGTGCTGTCGGAACGACGGGCATGCTCAGTATGACTTCTGCCGATACGGACAACGCGTGAAGACTTCTTTCGAACGCAGTTGAGGCGGAGGGGCGGTCAAGCCCCTCGTCGACGCATGAAGAAGTTGTCGAGCGTTTCTGCGTCGACTGCGCCGAGGGCGCGGGCTGCTGCAATCTGACGGTTACGCCTTCGGCTTTTTCACATACAAAAACCGACACTCCGTTTTCGGCTTTATGCTGAAAACGGAGTGCTTTTTCGGAAAAAGGGGCGCTTCGATTGACTTTTTGAGGCAAGTATGGTATAGTAAAGAAAAGATCTGCGATACGAAAGGATAACGCTATGAAAACCTACATGTTCTGCAACGCGCATCTTGACCCCGTATGGCTCTGGCAATGGGAGCAAGGTCTTTCCGAGGCACTTTCCACCTTCCGTGCCGCTGCCGATTTTGTGGACGAATATCCCGAATTCATCTTCAACCATAACGAATCGCTTCTTTACGAATGGATCGAGGAGCATGAGCCAAAGCTCTTCGAGAGGATCAAGAGGCAGGTGGCAGAGGGACGCTGGCGTATTGTGGGCGGTTGGTTTTTACAGCCCGACTGCAACATGCCCTCGGGAGAGTCGATCTTCCGTCAGGTACTGCGTGGCAGACTCTACTTTTACGATAAATTCGGCAAGGTTCCGATTACGGCGGTCAATGTTGATTCCTTCGGGCACGCGCAGGGACTCGTGCAGATGCTGAAGCAATCCGGCTACGAATACTACGTCAATATCCGCCCGGGCGGGGGCAATTACGATTTTGACAGCGAGGACTTCCTCTGGCGCGGTTACGATGGCTCAGAGATCCTTGTGCACCGTTCGGACAGAGGCTATAACTCAGTCTTCGGCACTGCCGCCGAAGAGCTGAAAAAGTTTGACGAAAAGCACGCAGAAGAGAAGACCGGCCTTTTCCTATGGGGCGTGGGTAATCACGGCGGCGGTGCGTCGCGCAAGGACCTTGACGACCTTGCCGCACTGAAAAAAGAGGGTATGGACATCCTGCACGCCTGCCCCGACGAGTATTTCGAGACGGTCGAGAGAGACACACTTCCTCTTGTTGATCGCGGTCTGAATCCCCTGATGGAGGGCTGTTATACCTCTATTATCCGTATCAAACAGCTCCACAGACAGCTTGAAAACGATCTCGTTATGGTTGAGAAAATGGCGTCACACGCCGCGATCATGGGGCTTTCCGGCTATGAGAAGGGACTCCTCGACGACGCATGGCGTGATCTGCTCTTCGCTGAGTTTCACGATTCCTTGCCCGGCTCTTGCATTCAGCCGGTTGAGGACGACACGCTCCGTCTGCTCGATCACGGTCTTGAGATCACCAATCGACTCAAGGCAAAATACTGTCTTGCTCTTTCGGCAGGGCAGGAGAAGATCAAGGATGCAAACTCCGTCCCGGTAATGGTCTACAATCCGCATCCCTTCCCCTATACGCAACCGATCGATCTAGAGTTTACTCTCCCGAAGCAGCTCTGGCATAAGGAATTTTCCAATCCTATCGTCTATCAGGACGGCGTGCGTATCCCCTGCCAGTCTGCCAAGGAATCAGGTAATTTCTATATGGACTGGTGCAAGAGAGTGATCTTCAAGCCGACGCTTGCGCCGACCTCGCTCAGCCGCTTCGACATCTTTTTTGAGGTGCTGGATAAGCGCCCCGAGCCGACGCTCCGCCCTGAGCGCGGCGGCAGACTTGCCGTCGAAACGGCAAAGGGTCAGGTGGTCGTTAACTGTCTGACAGGTCTTGTTGACAGCTACACGGTGGACGGTAGAGAGTTTCTGAAGCACGGCGCACTTGCCGTGGAGGTCTTCCGCGATTCCTTCAACTGCTGGGAGGGCAAGGGCGGTTATCATCCGCGTATGCCTGAAGGCCGTTTTTCGCTTATGTCGCCCGGAGAAGCGACTGATTTTGCAGGGGTGAAGGGCAGGATCGTGATGCCCGTGCGCGTGACTGACGAGGGGGAGGTCAATACCGTCATCGAGGCGGATATGAAATATTCTAAATCACGCCTGCTCGTTCGTTATATCGTGAACAGGATCAGCGGCACGCTTGACGTGGAGCTTCGCGTTTTCTTTGCAGAAAACGAAAAGCGTCTTCGCATGGCGATCCCGACAACGCTGGATCATGCTGAGTGGATCGGTCAGACGATCTTCGGCAGGGAAGCGCTCAGGCAATCCTATGGTGACACCGTCTCGCAGTATTGGCAGACCTTGTCGGACGAAACGCACGCCCTTGCCGTGATCGATAACGGTGTATACGGCTCGTATTTTTACGAGGGCATTCTTGGTATGACGCTTCTTCGCTCAGCGGGCTACGGCGCGGGGCACTCCGCGTGGGGCATGCCCTTTGTTGATCCCATGTATCAGCAGAGAATGGATCAGGGTGAGCGTCGCTACCGCTTCCGTCTCTGGGGCGGCGAAAAAAACGCCGTTATGAAGGGTGTGGACAGAGCCGCCGCTATGTTTAACCAAAAGGCCTACGCAATAGGCTTTTGTCCCTCCGGAGAGGGCGTCAAGCCAAAAGCACTGATCGAAGTGAAGAACGATAATATCACGCTCAGTTGCTTCAAGGAAAGTGAGAGGGAGAAGAACGTGTATATTCTCCGTCTTTTTGAAAACCGTGGAATGGAGACCGAGGCAACAGTGGTCTTTCCCTTCCTGAAGCTCCGAAAGACGGTACGCTTCAAGCCCTTTGAGATCAAGACCTTTAAGCTTACAAACGGCCATCTTTCCGAGACTGATATGCTGGAGGGTGCCGTACCCCTTCCCGGAAGGTGAGCAAACCAAGCAAAAAATACCCGACCTTTCCTGTGAAAAGTCGGGTATTTGCTTTTGGAGGCTTTTTTATTCGGTGAGTGCGGCATCGATCACCGATTTCAGCTCGTCGTAGGTCACGTCGGAAAGGATCGATTCGAGTACGACTCCGTTTTCATCGAGAATGAGGGTGATGGGATAAGAGCCTGTTCCGCCCAGCATAGCGTAATATTTATCGTCGCCGTAGGGATCGTTCGGGTCGGCAAGCGAATCCTTACCGAAGAGCATCTTCGAATCGGGAAAATGCTCAAGCACATAGTCGGCGGCGGTGTCAAAGTCAAGCTCGGTATGAATCGCAATGACGGTGACGCTCTGTTCATATTCCGAGGCGATCCTGTCGAAGTAGGGAAGCTCCTTGATGCATCCCGTGCACCACGTACCCCAGAAATTTATGACGGTGATCTTACCGATGTTTGCGGCCGGATCGAAGGTCTCGCCGGTCAGTCCGTTTTCATCGAAGAGCGCGATCTCTTCGCCGTAGCAGAGATCGCCCGGTTGGTTGCCTCGCGGCGTTTCATTTTCGCCTACCGTGGTATCGGTCTGGGTGGACGAAGGCTTGTCGATCACGTTATAGTAGACGAGTGCGCCTGCGAGCAGTGCTACCATGGCAGAGACAAGCGTGATCTTCAGCACTTTGTTGCGCTTCTCAACCTTTTTCTTCTTTTCGGCAAGAGCTGCTTCAGCGGCGGCTTTTTCGCCTTCTTCGGCGTTTTCGGGAAGGTTGATCTCATTGGGTGCGAGGAAGACCTTCGAGCCCTTCCAGCTAATGGCTTTGGTGGGGCATACCTCCATGCATTCGCCGCAGTTGATGCATTCGTGGTCTCCGACAGAACGTATATCCATCTTGCAGGTCGCTCTGCAAAGACCGCAGTCAACGCATTTGGGCTTTTCAAGGCGAATGCCGAGAATCGAGATCTTGTTGAAGATACCGTAAAGTGCGCCGAGAGGGCAGAGGAAACGACAGAAGAGACGGAAAACGAAGATCGAGCCGACGAGGATGCTCACCATCAGGATGAACTTCCAGGTAAAAAGCGGGCCGAGCATGGAAAGCTGTCCTTCGTTGACCTTGTTGGAAAGAAGACCGAGTGCGCCCTCAAGCGTTCCTGCGGGGCATATGTATTTACAGAAGGCGGGCAGGGGAACGTTCCGCAGTCCGTAAAGAATCGGGACGATCACCACGAGTACAACGAGTACGACATACTTGAGGAAAGAAAGTATCCGAGTAAAGGCATTTTTCTTCAGCTTCGGTGTTTTGATCTTGTAGAGAAGCTCTTGGATGAGTCCGAAAGGGCAGAGGAAGCCGCAGATGAATCTGCCGAGAAGAATGCTGTAAAGAAGCAGGATGCCGAACACGTAATAAGGCGTGCGCTTTTCGGAGTTGCCGAGCGCGTTTTGCAGTGAGCCAAGAGGACACGCAGCCGCAGCCCCGGGGCAGGAATAGCAGTTGAGACCGGGGGCGCAGACGTTTTTCAGAGGCCCTTTATAGATCTCGCCGTTTGCGAAGCCTTTTAGATTGGCATTGAAAAGCAAAGCGGAATAGAGCTGTATCAGCTTGCGTTTGGACGGCAGTATCTTTTTGATCGCGTCTTTGAATTTACTCATATCAACCAAGTCCTATACATTCCGTGCAGATTTTGATCGCCTTTTGTACCACGTCGTATGCGCCGCCGTTTCGTATGCCCAGGATTACGAAGAGGATGCCGAGGGTGACGAAAAGACATTTGATTGTGAGAGACAGAACGCGTCCCTGCGTCCGACACCGGGCGCGAAGGCGCAAAAGGTGACGGCAGAGCGGCTTTGCAACCAATGATTCTTCTTCTTTGCTTTCGGTGCTTTTGACCGACAAAGCGGTCTCGGCGGAAATATCTGAGGAATAGCTCTTTTTGAGTGCGCTGCGGCATATTGAAAGACACCTTCTTGACACGGTGAGGTGTGCGATCATGCAAAGAAGAGAAGGAAGAAGGGAGAGAAGCGTGACGGCGAAGGCGTTCAGCACCTCGCGGTTGATATTTTCGGCAGGAAAGTGCTCCTCTTTGAAGAGATAAAGACACGATACGAGGACGCCGAGAAGAAGCAGGCAGACTGTGACGGCAAGAAGAATGCGTCTTGCTCTGTTCCAACACGCTATGCTTACTCTGTCCTTTTCGGCAAGAGGGCGGTTTGCGAGCTTTTTATTTACGCGTTGAAGCTCGGCACCGGTATGGTGAACGCCTTTTTTCTTTTTGTCTTCAAAAGGCAGCACCAAAGAGAGAATACCACCTGCGATCACCGACACGATGAAGAGATAAACGGGAATGGCGATCATCCTGAAGTGCGCGGCAACGCTCTCTCGTGAAAAGGGGCGACTGCCGCTTTGATAGATATCAAGGCACCCGGCAATGAAGAGCACTGCCACAATGAGCGCCAAAGCCGCAAGGACGATCGCAAAGACCGTGTGGATCAGCTTTATCTTGTTTTTCGTCATAGAGCAATCCCCTTCGTGAAAATCTTTTTTGAGGAGCAACACGGAATTATTTTAGCACAAAGGCGCATTATTGTCAAGAGTATCGGTCGGAATCGGTCAGGTTTTGCGATGCCCTGTGGAATGCGCCGGAATAATACCGCAGAAAAGCTGAATGGACTTGCTCAACATGCGTTTTAACCAAAACACTTCGTTGCTGCAGAAGGGAAGGAAGGGTAAGAATATTTTTGACGGAAGAGGATTCTTTTTGCCGCAAAAGACTTGAAAAAGCACTTTCGTTGTGCTATAATCTATCCTGTATGCGTATGACTATTGATCTCTGCAACATGAGGTATCTACTAATCAGAAAGGCACTTAACTCACGATGAAAAAGCACACCATTAAGGGCATTTTGACAAGCGGCGTCATTCTCATTTTACTGCTGACGATCCTTCTCTCTGTTTCGGGAATCGGTCAGCTGACGGTTTCCGCCGCCGATTATATCCGAGAGTTTGACGGATCTGTCCGTACAAATATCGAAAAATATTTCGATAGCGCGGCGGTGCAGAAGCTACCCGCGTCGGTCATGGACGATGAAACGATCTCGGTGATCGTCAGCCTTGACGATCCTGCGATCATCGATCTCTACAACAGAAGCGACAAGTCGCTGACGCTGGCAGAGTTCGCCCTCTCGACCGATGTGAACGCGCTGAAAACGCTGATCGCTGATGATAAGGCCTCGATTCTTGCCTCTCTTGACGAGCAGGATATCGCCTATACCGTCGGTGCGGATTATGCCACCGTGCTCAGCGGCTTTGAGCTCCTGATCCGTGCGGGCGATTTTGAAGCGCTCTGCACCTCCCTCGGCGACGGCGCAACCGCTATCGTCAGCGAGGTCTATAACGTGGCAGAGACACAGCTCGTTGAAAATGAGGTCAATTTCGATGAGAACACCGGTATTTTTGCTGTTGATCCCGACTTTGAATATGATGGCTCAGGCATGCTGGTTGCAGTTCTCGACACGGGTCTTGATTATACGCATTCCGCTTTCTCGGTCGATAATTTTACTTCCACCAAATACGCTCTGACGAAGGAAGACGTAGCAGCTCTTCTTGGCGACACTCTCGCTTCCACGATGGTAGAGGGTCTTTCGGCAGACGATGTGTACGTCAGTGCTAAGGTGCCTTTCTCTTTTGACTACGCCGACGTTGACTCGGACGTCTATTCACTCCATAATAACCACGGTACGCATGTTTCGGGCGTGATCGTCGGTAAAGACGATACTATTACGGGTGTTGCACCCAACGCGCAGCTCGTTTCGATGAAGATCTTCTCCGACGTGAGAGATACTGCCTACGCCTCCTGGATCCTTTCCGCGCTTGAGGACTGCGTGGTCCTCGGCGTTGATGTGATCAACATGTCGCTCGGCACTGCCTGCGGCTTCAGCCGCGAGAGCGACAGGGAAGCGATGTCGGGCGTTTATGATAAGATCCGCGAGATGGGCATCAGCCTCGTTGTTGCCGCCTCCAATAGCTATAGCTCGGCTTACGGCTCGGAGAAGAACGGTAACCTCGGTCTGACCTCCAATCCCGATACCGCGACGGTCGGATCACCCTCGACCTACGACGGCGCGATGTCGGTCGCTTCGATCAACGGTGTTAAGACACCGTATCTGCTCTTCAACGGTCAGATCATCTATTTTACCGAGGCGCACGACGCCGCAACCGAAGAAAAGAACTTTGTGGACGATCTTCTTCCCGAAGGCGTTGACACGATGGAATTTGAATATGTGACGGTTGCAGGCTCGGGACGCGAGGCGGATTATTACGGTCTTGATGTGACGGGTAAGATCGTTCTCGTGGAGCGCGGCTTCAATACCTTTGAGGAGAAGGCCAATGCTGCCGAAAAGAACGGTGCCGTTGGTATCATCATTTATAACAACGTATCGGGTGAGATCCTGATGAACGTCGGTACAAGCTCGCTTGCGGTCTGCTCGATCTCGCAGGATGACGGCGAGGTGCTTGCCGGTGCGAAGACCGGCAAGATCACGATCAGCCGCAGTCAGACCTCAGGCCCCTTCATTTCCGACTTTTCCTCATGGGGTCCTGCTCCCGATCTCTCGATCAAGCCCGAGATCACTGCCCACGGGGGTAATATCCTTTCGGCGGTGACGGGCGGTGGATACGAACGCCTTTCGGGTACCTCGATGGCTTGTCCCAATATGGCGGGCGTGATGACGCTTCTGCGCCAATATGTTACGGATAGATTCCCCGAGATCGCAAACGATCCCGTTGAGGTCTCTGCCAAGGTCAACAGACTGCTCATGTCGACGGCTGACGTTGTCTTCAATAAAAACGGACTTCCATATGCGGTGAGAAAGCAGGGCGCAGGTCTTGCTAATCTCGTTGCTTCAACAACGACCACCGCCTACATTCTGACCTACGACCGTCTTGACGGCTCGGTGATGGATAAATCCAAGGTCGAGCTTGGTGACGATCCCGACAAGAGCGGCGTTTACACGCTTCGCTTCTCGGTTGAAAACTTCGGCTCGACGGCACTTACTTACGCGCTCTCCGCCTACGTGATGACCGAAGGCGTCAGTGAGACTAAGACGCATCAGGGCGAGACTACGGTCAACGAGGAGGGCTACCGCCTTGACGGTGCGACCGTGACCTTTACGGTGGAAAACGGTGACAAGCAGGGTGACCTCCTGACTGTCGCTGCGGGAAAGACCGCTGACGTGATTGTCACGATCACCCTTTCGGATGCCGATAAAAAATACCTTGACGAATCCTTTGAAAACGGTATGTACGTGGAAGGCTTCGTCGTTCTTGACGCTGAGTCGGGCACGACAGTCGACCTCAGCGTACCTTACCTCGCCTTCTACGGTGACTGGACGCTTGCGCCTATCTTTGACCTTGATTTTTATGAGACAAACGCCGACGAGCTTGACGACTCGATCGATACCCTCGACAAAACGCTCGCCGATGCCTATGCAACCCGTCCCATCGGCGGTATTTCGGAGGACTACGTCAGCTATCTCGGCTCTTACTACTTCCTGCAGGATGCTTCCTCTCACAAGATCATCTCGGCAAGCCGCGATTACATCGCGCTTTCCAATACCGAAGGAACGGTGCATTCGCTTCGCTTCGTTTGGGCGGGTCTTCTCCGAAACGCCGCGCGCATAGAGATCACCATTACCGACGACGCGACCGGCGAGGTGATCTTCGAGACGGTGGAAGAGGACGTTCGCAAATCCTACGGCGACGGCGGCAGCATCTATCCTGCCAACATTGAGATCGAATTTGACACCGCAGAGCATAATCTCAAGAACAATACCGAATATTCCGTCAAGCTGGTCGCTTATCTCGACTACGGTGACGGCGGTATCGATACCAACGAAAAGAATATTTTTGAGTTCCCCTTCGTTACAGACTTCGAAGCCCCTGCCGTGACCGGCTGTGAGTTCTACACCGAGTACGACAAGGATCTGAAGAAGAATCGCCTCTATGCACGACTTGCTATCTACGATAACCACTATGCGATGGCCAT
Source organism: uncultured Lachnospiraceae bacterium (assembly GCA_964646715.1). Classification (GTDB taxonomy): domain Bacteria; phylum Bacillota; class Clostridia; order Oscillospirales; family CAG-272; genus RGIG1993. The sequence goes on along the minus strand of CAZYFC010000029.1, from coordinate 3,168 downwards.
GATGCCCGGTTACGTTACGACGGACGAGGAGGGCTATCTCCTTGAGTCCTTCGATGCTTACCTTACGCCGATTTATTCGGTGCGCGACGGTGTGACATACGTGGAGTACGAATTGACCGATTATATCTACGACATCAAGAATAATTCGGTCCATCCCAACACCTTTACCGTGGCAGTCTACGATTACGCCCTGAACGACGCTACCTACGAGATCTCTCTTCCCGACGAATATATCGACTTCTGCTTTGAAGAATCCGAGATCTCTCTTTCCCCCAACGAGATCTTCTCGCTCACGCCCCTGATCTACCCCGATACGCAGTGGGGCGAGCTTCTCACCTTCGCTTCCTCTAACGAAAAGGTGGCACGCGTCGTGAACGATAAGCTGGTCGCTATCTCATCCGGTGTTTCCGTCATTTACGCAAAAGACACGGTCAGCGGCAAAACGACCTCGATCCGCGTCAACGTCCTGAAGGAGGGTGACGAGGGCTATCAGTATCTTGATCGGCCCGTTGCCGACGTCTTCAAGTTGACAGGCTTCGATACACTGAAGGCGTATTATATTCTGGATTCATCCGAAAGGGAGATCGGTGATACAGGAGACTACGTGGTGCTTGATAAGAGCGCGCTCAGCTTCTATCCATCCGAATCGATCCTGCTTCACTACAAGCTGGACGCTTATTTTCCCAACGATACGACCGTTCTGTTTGAATCGAGCAACGAAAAGATTGTGACGATCGACCAAAGCGGTGTTATCGTGGCACAGGCGGAGGGCTTTGCTTCGATAACGGTGAGCGTTCTTCTGAACGGTAATACCACCTACTATTCACAATCTCTTGACATCGAGGTCAAGAACCCCTTCCTGACGACTGCGCCCTCTCTGACGCACTACTACGGTCTTGGCGGCGTGGTGGAGATCCCCGCCGACCTTCTCATTACCCAGATCGGACAGTACGCCTTTTCTAACTACAATTATGTTTCCAAGACGGAAGACGACGTGATCAGCGAAGACGAGCCTGATGCGACCAAGATCATGTACATCGGTGACGACACCATTACGAAGGTCGTTATTCCCGAGGGTGTGAAGACGATCGGTCCGTATGCCTTTGCCAATCTGACTGCGCTCACCGAGGTCGTTCTTCCTTCCACGATAGAGAATATTGAATACGGTGCATTCTACGGATGTACCTCGCTGAAGAAGGTCACGGGCATAGAGCAGGTCATGCTGATCAACGAGAGCGCCTTCTTTGCCTGCAATATCAGCGGCACGCTTTCGCTTGACAGTGCGCGCGCAGTCGGAAACTACGCCTTCGCCAATAACGGAAATATCAAGGAGATCGTTCTTCCCGAAACGCTTCAGTCGATCGGCGCGTACACCTTCTACGGCAACAGCAGTCTTACAAAGGTGACGGTCAACGCTGATAAGGTCAAGTACGGCGAGTACGTTTTCGCGGAATGCCCCAAGCTGACCGAGATGACGATCAACGCAAATGTCATTCCTACGGGCGCGTTTGACGGCTGTGACGCACTTGAAAAGATCACGATCGGCAAGGACGTTGCCACGATCGGCGAATTTGCGTTCAATGATACGGCACTTTCCTCCTTTACCGTCGAGTCGGGTAACGCTGTTTTCAAAGCTGCGTCCGATTCCTCCTATCTTCTGTCTGTTGACGGCAGAACGCTTCTTCTCGTTGCGCCCAGAACACAGGGTGAGTTCAAGCTCACCGATTCGGGTGTGACCGAGGTGGGCAGAGGCGCATTCTCCTCTTGCTCCAGAATTACCTCGGTCGTGATGGAAAGCGTTACAAAGCTTGATGATTATGCCTTTGCGTACTGCACGAGACTTGACAGCGTTAAGCTTGGTAAGCTGACGAAGATCGGTGACTACGCCTTCTTCAACACGGGTATTACCGAGGCACCTTCCTTCGAAGCGCTCTCGGAGATCGGCGACTACGCCTTTGCGTATACCAAGCTGACCTCGCTTTCGATCCCCAACGGTCTTGTCATCGGTGAAGGCTGCTTTACCGAGTGCAGCGCTCTTGCCACCGTCGTGATCGGCGATAACGCCGTGATCGGGGATATGGCGTTTATGCTCGACCGTTTCCAGAACAGCGAGCTTGTTCGCGACGAAGCCTTCGTCGGGAAGAGATATTACAGCTTTATCTACAAGTCGGCACTTACCTCGCTTACGATCGGTAAGAACGTGACGGTTGGAAACTCCGCCTTCCTCGGCGCGGCGTCTCTTGTCAGTGTGACCCTCGGCGAAGGGGCAACGCTTGGCGATCAGGCATTCTATAATGCCTGCAGCCTCAGGAATATCGATCTTTCCAAGGTTATCTCGATCGGCATGAACGCCTTCTCGGGCGATTCACTCTACGTTTACGGCGATTCCAATCAGAACACCTACGCGTATGATGACGACGGCAACGTGGTTCTGAAGTATTACGCCACCGCGCTTGAAAAGGTTGATCTCTCCTCGCTTGAATCGCTCGGCAACCAGGCATTTTTGTATTGCTACAGCCTCGAAGAGGTGAAGCTTGGAGCGAAGCTGACCGAGATCTCTGATATGGCTTTCTACGAATGCTATGCGCTGAGAAGCATCAATCTTGAAAATGTCGTTACCGTTGGTTCGAATGCCTTCGTCAACACCTCTTTGGAGGTCGTTGATCTCTCTTCCTGCGAAACTGTCGGAAAATACGCCTTCGTCTACTGCGAAGCGCTCTTCGGCCTTACGCTGAACGAGAAGGGAACTGATATCGAGGAAGGTGCGTTTGCCTACTGTGCTTTGCTTGAATCGGTCGACAACATCGCCTTCTCCCGTGTGATCGGGCCTTACGCCTTCACCTATTCGGGTATTACGGCAGTTGATCTTTCCTCTGCCGAATCGATCGGCGACCATGCCTTTATGAAGGAAACGCTTACGCCCTTCAGTGTGACGCTCGGCTCTTCTCTGAAGACGCTTGGCGAGAATCCCTTTGCGTTCTGCAAGCTCGAGCCCTTCTCCCGCGTTTCGGTTGAGAGCTTCAATGGCACCGACTACGAGACCGTTCTTTATACCTATGATCTCAGCGAAACCGTTCGCGTGATAGACGGCTCTCTCTACTGCACTGTTTTGAACGGCTACGAGCTGATCGCCTACGCCGGCACCGATGACAAGAACGTGACGGTTGC
>CAZYFC010000028.1:8701-13448 GCA_964646715.1 uncultured Lachnospiraceae bacterium | reverse complement strand
GGAGGAGTACCGCTGCCCAAAGCTCAACTCCGCAGCCACGGTGAGCTTCACGCCGTTAAAATGAAGCACCATATAGCCATAGCCCTCTTCCGAGCCCGCTGTACAGAAGCCCATACCGATGAGCTGATTCTCACGGTCGATATAATACGCTTTGTACAAAGAAGAGATAAAGGTATCGGCAAATTCCAGCACTGCGACGGATTCCACCTGATCCTCTCCCTCTCGGTAGACCTCGATCTTCACCGTATCAAAGAAAGCACCCTGACCGATACCGAGAAGATATCCGCCGCCGAAATCCACAAGCGAGGTAGAGAAGCCCTCGATGTTGCCCGTATCCTTCACCGTGATATTCTCAAGATCCGAAAGATCGAAGAAGAAAACGGGATCAGTCACCTGAACGGCAGTGCAAACGTAAGCGTTGTCCTTATCAAAGCGTACTGAGCGTACCGTCTCACCCGAAGGTGCAAAGTGCAGTACACTAGCCACGGTTTCCAGTGTATCCGCATCCAGACAGTAAAGGGATGCCGTCACCTTCTCCTGATAATACTTGCTTGAGTACATACTCTCGTCGATCGAGGTCACCACACGCAGAACTCCGTTATACTCGTCAAGGCTGTACTGATCCTTGATATATCCGTTCAGCGCCACGGTACCCACCTTTTCCATGCCTTCTTCGTAGGAGATCGCCGTGATCTCGGTCATACGGGAGCTGATCTGTCTACCGTCAAGCGTAAGATAACGAGTAAAACCGTTGGTGGCGTAGACACGGTCAGCCGTCACGTAAAAATCACCGACGTAGGAGAGGAGCGCGTGGCTGCCCTCCACCGATAGCGTCTCGGAGTCAAGAGAACAGATCACGGTGAAAGCCGTGCCATTCAACACCTCGGGAACAGTGATGTCGCCGCCGCGGATGAGGATCTCTTCTCCATTATCGTTAATAGCGGGGATAAAAGTGGCAGCATCGTCAAAGCTGATATCGTTCGTTACCGTCTGGCAAACAGTCATCAGAAGAAAGCTGCCGTTCACGTAGCGGGAGGTCTTATAGCTACCCTCAACGGAGGTATAGCCCTGCACCACGTCGCTGTTATTCTTTTCCTTCCATGCGCCAAGCTTTTCAAGATCACTCACGTCAAGCGAGAGAAGCTCTGTGCAGTTTGTCCAATAATTCTGTGCAAGAAAGGTCACCGTCATGCAATCGGGAGAGAGATAGAATTCCTGAATATAACGCGAGGTATCTCCGCCGAAATAGAATCGCATGATCGCCTGTACGTCACACGATGTGAGAAGTGCGCTGTCTTCCCGGGCGATCGAGTAGACCGAAAGCATACCCGTCTGCGGAGAATAATAAAAGATCTTCTCATCGGAACGCTTGATGATATCGCCCTCGATCACGCCTGCAACCTGGTTGTCGGTGATCTCCTCATAGGATTCACCGACGGCAGCTTCGGGGGCATCCGCGTTCCACTCCAATTTACCGCTGGGAACATCTGTGGCCTTAACAGCAAACCAGCCTGAAAGGTATTTCTCAAAATTGTTCCTATCGGAAGTATTTTTGTACATAGCGGTATTCAACGCCGAAATCACGGCGTAATACTCACTGTTTCGGTAATGGGAAACGTTTGGGGGAGAAAGATCGTAAGGAATAAACGCCCAAAGGCAAAAGCTCGTGACAAGAATGGCAACGCACGCGGCAACGGCGGCAATGCGTACCCAAACCTTCCGCTTCCTTCCCGCCTTCGGCGCTGCTTCTTCGACAAACGCGTCGTCCACGTCAGTCATGGCTCGGATCAGTTTTCGTTTCATTGTAACCTCCATAAAAGAATGTCTCTTCTGCGAGAAACTGCTTAAGACTGTTTCTTGTGCGATGAAGAATGACCTTCACGTTGCTGACCGAAAGGTCTAGCGCCGAAGCGATCTCGCTTACCGACAAAAAATACCAATAGCGTTGCATGAACACCACGCGGTCACGCTTTTCAAGCGAGGAAAGGAAGGTGTTCAGGACATCCCGCAAGGCTATTTCATCAGCGAGGGTATCGCTTTTCGTGTCCGAAAGGCAATCGGCAAGCTCGTCGTAGACAAGTTCCCCGTGTGACAGGCGCTTGGCGGCAGTCTGCTTTTCCAGACGGTCAAGTGCTATGCGGCGCGTAATCTTACCGATGAAGGTCGAAAGGCGCGAAGGTCTGTGCGGAGGAATGGCGTCCCAGGTCTTTAAGTAGGCATCGCTCTCACATTCCTCGGCATCTTCTTCCGAGCGAAGAATGCGAAAGGCAATACTTCTGCAATACCGCCCATACTTTCGCTGTGTTTCTTCAATCGCGGCCTCGGAGCGCTCCCAATATAACGCCACGATCTTTTCGTCTTCCATACCCACACCTCCTTTGTCCCTTCACCTATATACACGGAGTTTGATACCAAAAGGTTACAAAATTCAAAAAATTTTCTATAAACACTATAGCACACTCCCTGCAGGTTTGCAAGAGAGCAAGAAAACCATAGCAAGAAAAACCCCCGCTGCCCGAAGGCAGCGGGGGAAAACGCACGGACACTTGATCAGTACAGTTTATGCTGCAACGAAATACATCGTCGAGAGGTAGCCGTTCATGGGATGAACGTACATGATCTCAAGATACTCGGAATAGGGATTGTAGACAGAAGGCTGATACCAAGCGTTATTGCCGTTCATCACGTCAAAGTCGAGAAGACCCTGAAGCGTTTCGGGATTCACGTGATTTGCTGCGTCCTCGGTGAAGGTGATGTAGTATACGCCGTATACTTCTTCAACGCTGAAGGTGAAGGCAAGAACCGAATCGCCATAAGTGAAGCTACCGGTCGAGGTCTCGGAATCGAAGAAAGCGATAATACCGTAACTATAGCCTTCGTCGTACCAATAACCGTCAACAACGTCAGCACCGCTACCGGAAGTCTCGATCTTTTCAAGCGTGGTGTAAGAATATTCCATCCACCACTCGTTGTAAACACCAAGCGATACCGTATAGTCATCGTTGATCACAATGGATACGTCAGCCAAGTCGCCACTCACGTAGGTGAGCGTGATTGTACCGTCGTTATTGTAAACGTAGGAATAAACGATGGAATAGCTGGTCCAGTAATCAGGAGCAACCACTGCCTCAACCGTACCCTCGGTTGCGCCTTCAAAAGCAGGTGTGAAGACGAGGCTGTTCATGCGCCACGTATCTGCGTAACTGCCATTGAGGATATCGGAGGGCTTGGGAGGTTCAACGATCTCGATCGTCAGAACGGCGGTAAGTGAAGGATCAACGGCAGAAGTGAGAAGCACCTCGTAACTGCCGGGATACTGTGCAAGGAAGGCGGAAACCTCGTAGAGAGTATAGGAGACCTCAACGGTTTCAGTGCCGACCGTACAGCCTGCCATGAGCGCAGGACGGGAGAGCATAACGGTATAGGAAGCATCGGCATACTCGTTTGCGCTTGCCATGAAGTACACGGGCTTGCCTACATAGCCGGTAACGGTAGAGGTGACGATAAAGGTGTTGTCGCCCCAGTCATCCTTACCGACTACGGAAGGCTCGATGTAGGTGGGAGCAGGAACGACTGCCGTTACGGTAACAGTCTTGGTCGTCTTTGCAGTCTTAAATTCAACCGTGTATGTACCTTCACGATAGACGGTAAAGTAGAAGACAGTTCCGTCCCAAGAAGAGTAGCCGGCTCTGGCGTTATAAGTAACGTTTCCGTAAGCATCGTACACGGTTACTTCAGGAACGTCGATCGAAAGATTGGCGCTTTCGGGAGCAACCACGGTAACGGTGAATTCATTATACACGCCGATATCCGTTGTCAGCTCGTCGCCAAGCTCTTTGCCTTCAGAATCGATGAATTTGATGTCGGTTACATAGAAATCATCCATGTTGAAGGGGAAGGAGGTAACTCTGCCGCCGAGGACCTGATTGATCACGGTGGTGTAGATGTTATCGTCGTCAGACGCGATACCTACCCACACGCCGTCTTCGGTCTGCTCATAGCTGTCATAATATCTTTCTTCGATCTTGACATAGTCGATAACACCCTGAGCATCAACGATAAAGGATACGTTTACAACGCCGACCGTGCTGACTGTATACTCACCACTCCACCAATCCTCGTAACCGTCAATGTAATTGAAGGAGAAGGTCCAGGTGTTGGACGTGTAATCGTATGTGACGGCGAGATCGTCGCCTTCGGTTTCAACGGCGAGGTTATAGAGAGCAATAAGCGCGTTTTCAACGCCGTAAACATTGACCGAATACTGAACGAGGTTGAGGTAGGGACCGTTCATGTATCCCGCTTCGGGCCAATCGTTCTTGTGGAATCCCGCATAGTTATCCTGGAGAGCAAGAAGCTCACCGTCGATGACGGTATACCATTCTTCGCTGTCGGTTTCCCAATAGTAGCCAACGACGTTGTACAGACTGTCATACTCCGTATAACGGGTATCAGACTTGATATAAACGTAATCACTGCCGTAAACGTAGGTGACACGGGAAGCGCTATAAGGACCTTCCTGGGTGACCGTGCCGCCGGCAACCTGATTCTTGGAAGCCTCGGCAGAACCGATCACAAGCGCCACCTCAATAGAGGATACCCAAGGACAAACGTCGCACTTGCCGTCATCGTTAACGTCAATATGAGCAGCCTCGTCAGCCTTCAAAGAGCAGCCGCAGGTTGCGACATGCCAGTGCATATTGCCGTCGAAGATCCAGGTGGTACGGTTGAAGGCGTGAGAATGCTC
>CAZYFC010000028.1:0-8691 GCA_964646715.1 uncultured Lachnospiraceae bacterium | reverse complement strand
CTGCTCGCTGTAGCCGCAGACGTCACAAGCGTGGTCACCGTTGGTGTCAGCGTGGTTAGCCTTGTTGATGCCTGCAACGGCGTGACCGCAGGAAGCGGCGTTCCAGTGAGCCGTGCTGTCAAAAGACCATGTGGCAGCGTACGCGTGCTCGTGTCCTGCGTCATACTTACAAACGTCGCAAGCGCCATCGTTATCGGCGTCAACGTGAGCAGCCTCGTCAGCCAATACGCTGTGACCGCAGGTGGGTGCGTGCCAATGCTTGCTTTCGCTGGTCGTCCATCCGGTAGCGTAAGCGTGCGTGTGACCGCCATTGTAGCCGCAGACGTCGCAAGCGCCGTCGTTATTGGTATCGGTGTGCGCTACCTTACCGTAGCCCTCCACGCTATGACCGCAGGAAGCGGCATACCAGTGGTTCGTCTCATCGGACGACCATTCTGTCGCATAGGTGTGCTGATGGTCGACGCCGTAGTTACAAACCTCGCAAACGCCGTCATTATTCGCGTCGACGTGTGCGGCCTTATCGGACACCACGGTGTGTCCACAGGTGGATTTGTACCAGTGGTCGGTCTCATCAGAGGTCCAATCGGTAGCATAGGTGTGTGTGTGGTCGTTACCGTAGTTGCAGATATCGCAAACGCCGTCGTTTCCGGCGTCAACGTGTGCAGCCAGGTTTGCTTTCAGGTCGGTGTGCTCACAGGTAGCGGCATACCAATGGCTGTTTTCATCACAGGACCATTCTGTCGCGTACGCATGCGTGTGAGTGGTATCGGGTACATCATCGCCGCAGGCAACGAGTCCCATGACCACCAGTGCAAGACACAAAAGCAAGAAGATACTTTTCTTGAACATAGTAACCTCCGTAAAAGTTTATTTATTTCAAATCACTTTGAAATCAAAAAGTTAATAGAGCTGTTCTCATCGGAGCTTCCCTATCTTAAGGGCTCACGGGAGATAGTAGCCGCAGGCGAAAAGCCATTGATCGTCTTCCATTGCGTCGACCTCGACGTCAGGATTCGTCTCAACGAAGCCGTTGCCGTCAAAAAAGAGCAGCTGTGACACCGAGTATTTCTGAAGGAAGTCCTTCAGCTCGGGCGTCACGGGGAAATTCCCATCCGAATTGCAAAACTCGTAATAGCCGGGGGCTTCGTAGAGAAGCAAGGGGCATGGATTACATCCGCTGCCACAGCCTGTACAGCCCTCAAGACAACCGCCCCCACATGCACTGCAGGCACAGCCGCTTAAGCAGTATGCACCCGGCTGTCCATTGGCACCTAAGGCCATTCTGCTCCAGCCCTCGATGAAATGCTTGTAATTTTCAGTACCGTTTGCAAGCGTCAACGCCTTGTTACCGACGTATTCGATGTCGGTAAAGGGCAGATCGAGAAAGCGACACGCACTGCGTACGCTCGCATAGAGGATCGGGCCGTAGCCCTCACCGTATTGCTCGGCGTAGGCTCTCGAGGACGCGCTCGAAGAAGTACGCGTGTAAAGCGCAGTATTGTAAAGATGATAGAAGCCTGTCGTCTCGTTCAGCTTATACTGCGTGCCGTCGAAAACGTAACCGCCCTTGGAAAGTGTTTCAGCGCCCACGAAGCTACCGCTGCCCTCGTAAAGCGAGGTAAGGTAGCTACGGAAAAAGCCGACATTTTGCTCGGGCGCGTTATCTGCGATTCCGTACCAGAACTCAGCGAAGAGACGGTAGAGCCGCTGCTTTTCCGTTTCTTCATCGGCATCGGGATCCAAGGTGAAATTCATCGAGCGAAGAACACCGTACTGTGCTTCTAAAATGCGGTCATACTCCGCCTCGCTGACCTTTCCGCTAATATTAGCCTCGCGCATAAGCGGCAAAGCCTTTACCTCGTCAAAGGTCATGGCACGGAGCTTTTCAAGCTCTCTGATCATCACGTCATAGAGATCTGTCGGCACTTGAAGCGTGCTTTCGGTGCGATCTGCATCAAACGAGCCGTTAAGCTGAAGGGCAAAATCCACCGACGCGGGGAAGGCGCTGTTGCCTCTGCCCGTCACCCTGACTGCAAAGGCGAAGACGTTGCCGACCTCCTCATCGTCAACGCTGACCTCATAACGGAAATTCTTCGTAAAGCCGGCTGAAGCACCGCCGTCGTCAAGCGTATAGGCGAAGACCTTATAAGCCGTCGTGCCGTAATAGATGTCGATCATCGGGTTGAGCTTCATCGCGGTGGTATCGACCCACGATTCGATCGAATACGTGCCGCTGCTGCGGGGAACGAATTGGAAGTAGACCGTCTGCTCCTCATCGGCAAGCTCTACGCGGTAAACGCCCATGCTTGAAAGATTGATGATCGAATTGTAAAGGTCTTTACCTGTTCCGCTTGCCGTTCCGAGCTTATAGATCTCGATCTCTATCTCGCTTTTGTCATTGGTGGCAACGTGGATATTGGGATTGTAGGAAAAGCCCTCGGGAAGCGAAGAGAGCGTGACCTGATAGTCACCGTCAAGCCCCGTCACCGAGGCAACACCGTTTTGGTCAAGGGCGGCGGTAAAGACGTTGTAGCCGTCAGTCCACTCAACCGTGATATCCTCGGTGGGTATATACAGGTTGCCGTTATACACCAGCGACACCGAGAAGACCTTGTCCTCGGGACTCGTCACGTTTCCCTCCTCGGTGCTTGAGACGGCAGTCTCTTTGCTCGTTTCAATAGGAGGGGTATACTCACCGCAAGCAACGAGAGACGCAACGAGAAAAAGGATCATAAGAAGTATTACACTTTTTTTCATGCTTTCCTCCTTACGTTTTCTTTTTGAAAAGTGTGCGGATATCGCTCCACTTGATCTTGCGAACGATGATGTCGGTAACGAAGAGCACGATTGCCGCGATCAGGAAGACTGGCGTAAGATCAAGCTTGTAGGTCGCCACTTCCTTCTCGTCATTTTCGATACTGAAATCGGCGTCGGAATGAACCGTTCCGCGATTTCTGATCACCTCATGTAAGCTCGAAACGTCATAGGATTCGAAGCTGTTATACTCGGGGGAATAGGAAATATGAAAATAGTGCGTTGCTTCATAGGTCGTGCCTTCATAGGTGTACGCGATATGAACGGCATATTTGCCGAGCTCCGGCGTCGTGAATTGACTTGAATAGCCGTTGGCTGTAAAGAGAAGCGTCTCTTCAAGCGTCATTCCCGAAGGAAGCGTCACCGATAGCTCTGCCGTTACCGTGGGATCAAGCGTGACAGGCAGAATCTCAAGCGAGGAATACGTGCCATCGTAAACGATCTCCACCGTATAGGGATGATCGATCTTCTCCTTCGGCGCATTCGTTTGAAGCATGTTGGCAAAGAAGCGTTCACCCTGAGCGTTCATAAACAGCTCACTCCAATCGCCGCTCATCATACTCGTAAAGGCCGCGACACGTCCGTTACCGTATTTCCAATACGCATAGATGGGAGCGGTTACTTCCCTGCCCGCAGGCGTTGTATAAACGGTGGTCAACACCGCCGTTGCACCGTTTTTGGCGCGCGAAAAAACGTATCCGTTCACCGCGCCGAGGTCGGTGATACCGTCAAGCAGCTCGTCGCTCTTTTTATTGAGCTGGACGGCAGACGTGCCTTCGATCACCGTTTCGGTCAGATCGTCGGCAACCTCGGTCAGGATCAATTTCTCTACATCCTCGGGCCGTTCAAGATAAAAGTAGTTGCCAAGGCCTGCACGCGCGATGCTCTGCAGCATCGAACTGCCTTCCGACGAGCCCGTGTTGATAGCGGAGGTGATAATCCCCGCCCTGGCAAGCTCAAGAGAAACGTCAACAGCGTTCTCGGTCTCGGCTGTATAGGACATACCGTCGCTGATCAGCATAACCTGCTTATTCACATAGTCAAGCGGCAGCATCAGCTCGTAGGCAGCGCGAAGACTTGCGCCGAGGTAAGTACCCTGTGTCGGCGGGATAGAATTGATGACCTCCGCGATCATTTCGCGTTCTGATGCGTCGGTCGCTCTGAGTTCGATCGTCACATCTCCCGAAAAGGAGATGACCATCACGCGGTCGTTATCGCTGAGAAGATCCAGAATCGCGATTGCCGCCTGCTTGGCCATGATGAGGTGCGAGGCGTTTTGCATGCTTCGCGAGGCGTCGATGACGAGGCAATAGAGCTTGGGATCGCTGTCGCTGTTGCCGTAACGCACGGGAAGCATATCCTCAAGCTGCTTCAGAACATCGTCGGTCTTGTTCTGTATCTTCGTATCCCCGATCGTCACAAGACTCTTTCCAAAGAGAGAGACGACGGTATCGAGGCTTTCGATAAAGGCAGTATAGTTGTCAAGATCTCTTACGTCCAGATTCGAGAGAAGGATCTCATCGTATTGGCAAAGCTCCTCGACTGTAAACGGAACCTTTGAGGTATTCACATAGCTGTCGATCGAGGCACTTTCTCCGAACAGTGCTTCTGCCGCCTCCACGTCCTTGTCGCTTGAGGTGATCAGAAGCAGCTTCAGCTTGCCGCTGACCGTCTGCGTAAATCCGTAGCTGTTGTTATAATGCGATTCGTCTTCCTCTGCTTCAACCTCCACGATATAGTCAAAGACCCCTTCGCCCGCAGAGGATAGCGGGATGTTCACAACGTTATAGCCTTGTGTCAGCGAAACGGCGTAATCGGCGGTATGTTCGCCGTTCCGGTAAAGGTGCAAAAGCGCCTTTCCTTCGTAGCTGCTCTCGAGAAGCACCTGCGCGTCGTTTTCGTGGTTGAGGTAGGTCGAGGGGGTGTAGTCAACACCGCTGATCTGCACCTCCCTGACACCTTCGGGTATGTTACTGTCAATATAAATCGTGTCTATTTTGATATTTCTCGCGTAGAGCCCTTCAATGGAGGCGATCAGGTCGGCGGTTCCCTCGCTGTCGGTCTGTTTGCCATCGGTGATGAGAACGATACGCTTGATCACGCCCTCTTCAAAAAGCTCTGCAGTATAATCGAGCGCCTCCGCAATATTGGTGGCGCTATCATCCACCTCGGCGCTTTTAACGCTCTCAAGCGTGCCACCCATCTCGGTCAAAAGGACCTGATCCTTGCCGAAGCAGACGAGACCGAGCTTAGAGTTCCTGGGCAAAGAGGAGGAAAGCGAGCGGATATATGCATCAACCGTATCAAGATCGCGGTTTGCCGAATAGGAAACATCGGCAACGATATAGACATTCGTCTCGGTCATCACGGTCGTGATCACCGTGCCTGCCGCACCCAGCACAAGACATACCACGATCAGAATATGCAGTACGACCGATGCCACGCCGTTCTTGCCCCTGTTCCCTTTTCTGACAGCGAAAAGGAAGGGCAGGACGATCAGAAGGGCAAGCGGGATAAAGAGTAAAAGGAGATAGGGGTTACTGAAGCTGATGTCTCTCATAGCAATAGACCCCCCAATCTGCGAAGAATAATACGGCAAGAACGATCACGAAGAGCATCAAAGCGTCGAATTTACCGTCAAAGCCTTCATCCGACGCCTCTCCCACGAGGTTGAAGCCGGCATCAAGCAGGACGGGACTTCTCTCCTCCTTGGGCAGATCGGCATTCACGAAATACTGACGCTCATTGCCGTCAACGGTGACCGTCAGAGTATGCACCCCCGCTTCGGTCAGTAAATAGTGGCTGATGGCACTGTCCGTTGCGAGGTATACCACATCCTTTGAGGGCGTGGTCACACGGATGCTGCTGCAGTTTGCCACGACGTTGACGTTAAGCGTATCACCACAGTAGTAGGAGACCTCCTCCACCACGTCTGGAAAGGAATAGTCAAACATATTGCGGATAAGGATCGCATAGTCAAGCAGAAGCGGCAGGTTGGAATCGTGCAAGCTGAAGGCAAAGACGACCTCGCGGTTACCGTAGGCATTCGTACCTGCGAACACAATGGGATCCCCCTTGTAGGAATACAGCGAGGTAAAGTTGCGGTAAAGACCGTATTTTTGGTATTTGGTGATATAGATCTCTTTACCGAGAAGATCCTTGGTCAATTTTCTTGCAACGGTGCCGCTCGAGCCGGTAGATTCAAGAAGCGCGCCCACGCCAAGATCCACCTCACCGCGCGAGCTGAAGCCCGCGTTTTCAACACTGTCGGTATTGAAAAGCCAGATTGCGCCGTCGGACGGAAGCACCGTTGGCGTCACGCTGTCAAAAATATAGAGCCCATAGCCCGAAAGGGGGGTACTGCCGTCAGCATACGCCTTTTCATACTCTTCCCCCGTCAGGGTATCGACCGAAATATCGGTGACCGACGCAAGTGCCGATTGCAGGAAGAAGGGCGTATCGCTGACGATAAGCGTCTTGTAGGCGCTCAAGCTGTCGGGATTATAGACGACTGTCTCGTTATCGAGAGCAAGTGCGTCCTGTTCCACGATCTTCACCCTGAAGAAATCAAATTCCTCGCAAGGGGCGATCAGCTGGAAGGGGGTTTCTGTCTGTGAAGGGACAACTGAGACACCGCTTGCGACAGGCTCAATGCTTCCGTCGATATACAGTTCGAGTGTCAGAGTCGCGCCACTGACGTAAGAGGTCGCGTTGCCCCATACGTTAAGTACGCCGCCCGAAAGCGTATAGGTGATATCCGAAACGCCATAGTTTTCGGGGGTTGAGGCGATATTGACGAGTGTCAGGTTATCGTGGCTTTGGTAGGCGATATCGGTGACGAGATAGGTCTTTACCGAGGGATTCTCATTAAAATAACGCTGTGCCACACCCATGGCGTCCGTCATATCGCTTGCAACGTAAGAGCATCTCAATTCATCGATCAGAAGCTCTGCTCTGTCCTTGTCGTCGATACGGTCAAAGATCACAGTCGTCGCGTCACCCACACAAACGAGCGAATAGAGACTGCCGTCGGCGGCATCTGCGATAATGTCGAGGACAGCGTCCTTGCCCTTGTCAAAACGGGTGCTATCGCCCTCGGAGATCAGCATACTGCCCGAAGCGTCAAGCACGAAGCAGTATTCCTTTGCGGCATTCGGCACCGTGATCACGGGATGCGCGATGGCAAGCGAGAGAACTGTCACAGCCAGCAGCTGAAAGATCAGGCTGATGATGCCGGTGATTCTGCTCAAAGGATTTCTCTTCTTCAGAAAGCGCTCGCTCAGCGTCCAGAGATAGGTCGAGGAGACCGTCTGCTCGGCGTATTTACTTTTGATGATATAAATGACGATCAGAATCGGAATACCGATAAGACCGAGTAATCCGAGAGGATAGCGGAAGGTCATTTCAGCACCCCTCCTTCTACCAACTTACCGAAGAAGATCTCTGCGACCGAGTCTTCCGCCGCCGCAAGAAGGTAATCGGCATTGCGGGCCATGCAGTAGTCCCGAATCCTGCCCGTCGCATATTCAAGCGCGGCACGGTACGCACGGATGATGTCGCGGTCGATGTTTCTGCGATAGGTCTTTTGCATATTTTCCGCATCGAAAAGATGGAGCTTGCCGCGAAGCTGAGGGTTCATCTCGTCCTTGGAAAGCACCTGCACGCAGAGAATGTCGCGCTTCTTTTCAGCAAGAAAGTCAATGGCAGACTCGTAATCGTTGTCAGTCAGAAAGTCGGATATAATGACCGACATACCGTCTCCCCTGCCGGGCTTAGTGGGGAGGATGGCCTCGCTGATATAGCTGTCGCCGTCAAAGACGACCTCGTTCAGCCTGCCGATAGCATTCAGATAGGCCTCCTTGCCGACCATGCCGGCGATGACTTCATGAATTTCTTTTTCACGAATAATAAAGACCGAAACCTTATCCATCTCCGAGACCGAAAGGTAGGCAAGCGTCGCGGCGATCCGCAGGGCCTGCAGTCCTTTTTTGCTTTTACCGTGTACCATGGAGCGGCTGGCATCGATATAGATCCTCGTATGCATCTGCCGTTCGTCCCAATAGAGCTTCTGAAAGAGCTTGTCGAAGCGGGCGTAAGCATTCCAATCGATCTTGGTAACGTCGTCGCCGGGAACATAGTCGCGGTAATCGGCAAATTCGCAGGACGAGCCAAAGGTCTTGCTTCGCCTGTTGCCGCCAAACATACCGGCTATATTGTTTTTGAGAAGCGTTTGCAGCAGCTCGACCTGCTGCAGAAACTCCTCGTTAATGGCTAATATACTCATGTTTCAGCTATCGCTCACTTAGCGTTTTTCTTGGTTTCCTTGAGAAGAAGCGCAATCACGTCGTCAACAGAAAGACGGTCATTCACAGCAGCAAAGCTGGTCTTGATGCGGTGTCTCAGAACAGGACGTGCCAGCGCGTCGATATCGGCATAGGAAACATTAAAGTTGCCGTGGATCAATGCACGCACCTTCGCACAGGTGATGAGCGCCTGAGCGGCACGGGGAGACGCACCGTATTTAATGTATTTCTTCGCCGTTTCGGATGCTCCCTCAATCTCGGGGTGCGTGCCGGAAACGAGATCGACGGCGTAATTGAGCACCGCGTCGATCAGGGGTACCTCGGAGGCAAGCGCTCTCATTTCAAGAACAGTCTTACCGTCGATCACAGCAGTCGCCGTCTCGTCCATCGTGATCTGCGTCATTTTGACGATATCGGCAAGCTCCTTCTTTTTGGGGAAGGTCATGACGAGCTTGAAGATAAAGCGGTCCATCTGTGCTTCGGGAAGCGGATACGTACCGTCCTGCGCGATCGGGGGTTCAGTGGCAAGAACGAAGAAGGGTTCGGGCATTTTATAAGTCTCGTTTGCAACAGT
>CAZYFC010000027.1:1976-13601 GCA_964646715.1 uncultured Lachnospiraceae bacterium | reverse complement strand
TTGAACTTGTCAACACGTCCGCCGGCATCAACAAACTTCTGCTTGCCGGTAAAGAACGGATGGCACTTAGAGCAAATTTCAACACGCATAACGCCGCTCTTGGTAGAACGGGTCTTGACTTCCTCGCCGCATGCGCACTTGATAGTGACCTCGTTATACTTAGGATGGATTCCTTCCTTCATTTCCTTGCACCTCAATTCTTAAAAAATGAATGAAACGAAAGCCCGGCATGCCATTCGTAAGACTCCCGATACGCAAGCGTGCTTCGCCTTAAATTCCCCTGCTCTTTGACAGGGCTTTGGTTTGGTTACCGAAAAGAACGATAAGAAAAATCAAGTAAGGCGCGCCTGAGGGTTGCCCCTCAGGCGGCCAACGATCAGATCGATTCCTTGACCTTGGCGTACTTACCGACTCTGTCACGGAGATAGTAAAGCTTCGCGCGGCGAACTTTACCCTTTCTGGTGACCTCGACCTTTTCAACGAAAGGCGAGTGAAGCGGGAAGGTCTTTTCAACACCTACGCCGTATGCAACGCGTCTTACGGTAAAGGTCTCGGAGATACCTCCGCCTCTCTTCGCAATAACGGTGCCTTCAAAAAGCTGAATTCTTTCTCTGGAGCCCTCTTTGATTCTGTTGTGAACTCTGACAGTATCACCAACCTTGAACTGAGGAACTTCTGCTTTAAGCTGCTCTTCTGTAAAAGCCTTGATAAGATCCATTTTGGCTTCCTCCTTTAGTATTTCGGCATTCATGCGGAGCTTCGCAGCGGACTGCCCGAATCTCGTGTTGTATGGGGGTATCCGACAACACAGCGGATGTTATTATATCACAACTTTTTTGAGAATGCAAGCCTTTTCTGAAATATTTTTCACTTTTTTTGCAAATAAATCCCCGAAAAAGCAGTCAAAAAAGCCAAGATCACTATTCAGCGTCAAAAAAGTCACACCGTTCGCTTCTTTTTTTCCTCGCGCGTTTTTCCACTTCGACCGGAGATATATCTCGTCAGGAAAAAGAGCGTAAAGAAAAGAAGTACGGAAACGGTCAGAGTGATGATCTTCTCCTCTTCGGGGAAGAAGGCAGTAGCGCCCACGGCAACGAAAAAAGAAAGCAGATTGCATGTCGTGCGGCTTGCTCTGCCTGCACGGGAAAGCAAAAGCGCGGCGGCAACACACACGAGAAGGGTCGCGATCTTCAAAAAGGTGAACATAAACAATAACCTCAAAAAATAAGCCTTGGCAAACGTGCCGCGGCGAAAAAAACATATTTGGTAAAATTACCACACAAGCGTTGATTATACTTCTTTTTTGCACAAAAGTCAATACCTTTTTTTGTTTTTTATGACGAAAAAACCGTTATTTTTTCTAAAAAAGCATGTCAGCTGACGATCAGGTGCGTTTTCACAGGGGCGTCATACGCTTTTCTTCCAAAACACATCGAAATCATCGGAATTAAGACTTGCCTTTTTTCAAATAATATGTTAAAATGTGAAGAAAGGTAAGACCGGGCATGCCAAAGCGCCAATTTCGTTTTTCATCCTTATCGCCCCTTATACTCCTCGCCGTGATCGCCGCCAACCGTCTTGTCGGGCTTATTCGCTCGGTCATGCTGGCGCGTCTTTGGGGCGCGGGCGTCACGGCAGCTTCGTTTGAGCTTGCTTCCACCGTCACGTCGTCATTATACGAGGCAACGGTCGGTGCTGTGATCGCCGCCATGTTCGTGCCTGCTTACGCCGCAAGGCGAAAGCTCTCTTTGCAGAACGCCGATTCGTTTGCACGCTCGTTCTTTCCCCTTGTTGCGTTTTTTACGCTTCTGCTCTATTCTCCTCTTCTCGTCTTCCCGAAGGCGTCTCTTTCGCTTCTGGCAAAAGAGGCAACGGAAACGCTCGTGTCTGAAGCCGTTACCCCCACAAGACTGCTTGCCGCTTCTCGCCTTCTTCTCTCACTCGCCTCTCTTTTCGTCGGCATATTGCAGACCGATAAGCGCCCCTTTTATCCTGCCGCCGTCTATCTTCTCGCCTCACTTTTTTCGCTGCTCCCCCTTTTCTTTTTCAAGAGAGCGCCTACGGCGACGGCGCTTTCTCTGGTCACACTTCTTGCCGATCTTTTCGTATTTTTTGCGCTCGCCCTTGCCGCCGCAAGAACGCATCGCTTCACACCGACTGAAACGCGTCTTTTTCCAAAGCCTTATTTGCTTCTCGGTCGAACGGCAGGCGTGATCCTGTTCTCGGCTTTTTTACCGACGGCGTCCCTTTTCGCCTCTCTCTTTTCGGCAAGACTCGGCGAAGAAGCAATCACAGCAAACGGATATGCACTCAAATGGGTACTGCTCTCCGCCTCACTTCTCGCCTCGTCTTTTCACGCGGTCTATTATCCGCGCTTTTCTGTCGCGGAGCGTCGCAGCCTTGCACAAAAACTCAAGAAGCCCCTCACGCTGATCCTGCTTCTCGCCTCTTCGCTATCCGGCTTTCTTATCCTCATATCAGGCCCTTTGTTTATGCGTCTTTATCAGAGCGAGACATTCGGCGAAGAAGCAATCACCCTCACCGTGTCTCTCTTGCGGCGCTACGCGCTTTCACTGCCGCTTCTTGCCGCTTCAGCGCTTCTTAATGACGTGGCGTATCTCAGAGGCAAAACGAAAGAACTCGCCCTGATCAGTATCGCTTCACTCGCGTTTGACGCTTTGCTTCTCTCTCAAGCACTCGTCAGGCAGGGCGTGAAAGCCATTCCCACCGCTTTTTTTCTCGCTGTGCTTGCACGCACCTTGGGCGGTGTGCTTCTCACCTTTTCGCCGCGAAGAACCGCGACAAAAGGCGATAAATTACGCCTTCTGCTCGTTCTGAGCGATAAGAACATCGGCGGTGCGGGCAGACAGCTTCTTTCCTATCTTTCCTGCTTTGACCGTCAGAGCTTCGACGTTACCGTCGCACTGCCCGAAGGGGCTGCCTTGGCAGACGAGGTAACTCGTTTCGGCGTGCGCCTTCTTTTTTGCGGCAAGGAGACTTCCTTTTCCCTTGCCGCCACCAAAGCCTATTACCGTCTGATACGTGCGGAAAAGCCCCATATCGTACACACCAATGCCGCACTTTCGGCACGCATTGCCGCACTGTTCGCCGCCGTACCGATCCGAATCTACACCCGACACTGCGTCTATCCCCTGCCCACCTTCTTCAAATATCGACCTGTGCGTCTTGCCATGAGACTTGCCACGGGTCTTTTGTCCACCTCGGTGATCGCCGTTGCCAAAGAAGCAGCAGACAACCTGTACGGAATGGGCGTCTCGCAACGGCAGGTGTGCGTTATTGAAAACGGCGTACAGCCGATCCTGCCTTCACAAGAAGACCGTCAGGCTATACGCAGACGCTACTCGATAGCCCCTAACGATACCGTTGCCGTGATCTGCGCACGGCTTGAAGCCGATAAGGATATTGCCACGCTCGTCAAGGCAGTCGCGCTGAACAAAAAGCGCAAGCAGCCGATCACCGCACTCATCGTCGGTACCGGCAGTGAGGAAGCCTCGCTCAAGTCCCTTGCAGAAGCACTCTCGGTCGAGGACCGCACCGTGTTCGTCGGATTCGTTAAGGACGTTTCCCCTTTTCTCAACGCCGCCGATCTTTATGTGAACTGCTCGGTCGGCACGGAGGCGACCTCTCTTGGTATTCTTGAAGCAATGAGTCTCTCTCTTCCTGTCATCGCCACCAATTACGGCGGCAATCCGCAAGTGGTCAAGGAGGGGAAAAACGGAATTCTGATCGCGCAAAGAGATCCGAAAGCCCTTGCCGAAGCCCTTTCTCGCATGACTGAATGCGACCTGAGAGAGCGTTTGGGCAAGGCCTCTTATGCACTCTACGCCTCGCACTACAGCGCCGAAACGATGGCGCGCCGTAACGAGGCTCTTTATAAAAACCTATTCTTCCAAAAAGGATATTACCTGTCATGAAGTATTTCGTTCTCATTACAGACAAAACATCCCTCTCTGCCCGAAATAACGGAGGAGAAGACCGCCCGTTTCTTTCACGTCTTGCCGCCTCTGCCGAGATGGGTACCGTTCACCTGAACGAACAGCCCTGCGACCTTCTCATGGGCATACCCTCGTATGCGAACAGTGAAGATGAAAAAGCCATCCTTTCGGCTGAAACAAGAAGGACTCAGACCGAATCAGAGGAATGCAGGCAGGAGGCAGGACCCGAAGCTGAGGACACTTTTGAAGAAAGCCCCTCGCCCTTCTTTGCGGAATGGCAGACGAAGGCGTGCTGCTTTACCGACAGCAAGGAGCTTGCCGAAGCACTTGCCGGAATTGGCGTCGAGTCACATCATCTCGTCATCAAAACGCCCCTTTCACCCCCGGGTGTGCCACTGAATGCCGCCATCCGCGCAGCGTACGCCTCAGAGCATGCGCTCTGCTATTTTCATTTGACCGAATCACTTGCCGATGTCGATGCCGAAGCACGCGCTTATCTTGACGAAGAGCTGAACGCCTCTCTCGGCGAGCTTCTTGAAAAGGGGGATATCCGCCTTCTCTTCATTGCCGCAAGCGAAGAAGAGGACGGAAGCGACCGACCCTATCTTCTCTACACACCGAAGACAGCAGAGGCGCCCAAAGCCGAAGCCTCTTCCGAGCAAGAGATGCTTGAAAAGAGAGAAGCGGCAAACGAAGTCTTTGAAGAGACCTCTTTGGAGGACCGTAACGCCGACGCAGATGCAGACTTCACGTATGAAAAAGCCGCCGTGGGCAGCTACCTTGCAGACGGAGAAACGCTGTTCGCTTCTCTTCTCGGTGTCACGCTTTCCGAAAAGGCAGATAAAACGCCCCCCGAAGCAAATAAGGAATCCGAAAAGAAACAGCCTTTGGCGCACACCGTTTTTGAATGGCTTGAGCTTTTCGTCCTATCGCTGTGTGCCGTACTTATCCTCATGACCTTCTTGGTACGCCACTCTCCCGTCAGCGGCGACTCGATGAATCCGACACTTGAAAACGGCGACGTACTCGTCATCTCGCGCCTCCCCTATACACCCCGGAACGGCGACATCGTCATCGTGCAGACGCCTGACGACGCAAGAAAGCCTCTCGTCAAGCGCGTGATTGCCGTCGGCGGTCAGACTGTCCGTATCAATTTTGAGACCTGGGAAGTCTTTATCAACGGCACGAAGGTCGAAGAGGACTATATCAACCGCACTCTCAACGTCATGGAGCCCTACTTCACCTCCCGCTACTTCGCAAAGGTAGACGAAATCAGCGAGATCTACGAAGCCGTCGTTCCGGCAGGTCACGTCTTCGTGATGGGCGACAACCGCAACAATTCCAAAGACAGCCGCGTACTCGGCTTCATTGACGAGCGCTATATCATCGGCGATGTCATCTTCCGCGTTTCCCCACTCTCAAGCATTGGGGCAGTTGACTAGAATCAAAAGGAAAGGACTTCACGCTATGCCCTCCAAAGTCATTCAATGGTTTCCGGGACATATGGCGAAAACGCGCCGCATGATGGCAGAATGTCTCCCACTCGTAGACGCCGTCATCGAGATCCTTGACGCAAGGATCCCCCGCGCTTCGCAAAATCCCGAGATCGATAAAATATGTGCCGACAAGCCCCGCCTTGTCATTCTCTCAAAGGCGACGCTTGCCGATCCCGACGTGACCGCCGAATGGAAAAAATACTTTCGTGAGCACGAAAAGGGCTGTATCGTTGCCGACTTCGTGACAGGCCAGGGCATGAACGAGGTCGTGCCCGAGCTTCAGCGCATCTGCGCCGCCACGCTGGAACGCTACGCCGCCAAGGGCATGCACGGAAAAGCTCTGCGCGCCATGGTAGTCGGCATTCCCAACGTCGGCAAATCCTCCTTCATCAACAAGATCACAGGCGCAAAAAAAGCCAGGGTTGAAGACCGCCCGGGCGTTACAGTCGATAAGCAATGGGTAAAAACGCCCTACCGGCTCGAGCTGCTCGACATGCCGGGCGTACTCTGGCCGAAGTTTGAAGAGCGCACCGTTGCCGAAAATCTCGCCCTTACGGGCGCGATCAAGGATCAGATCCTCGACGTTGAGGAGCTTGCCTCCGTCCTCTGCTCGCGCCTTGCATCAATCGATCCCGATGCCTTTTTCACCCGCTACGCCATTTCCGAGGAGTACCGCAACGCTACGGGCTACGAGCTTCTCGAGGCTGTAGGCAAAAAAAGAGGCTTCCTGGTCAAAGGCGGTGAGGTCAACACCGAGCGCACCGCACTGATGCTGCTGGACGAGCTTCGCAGCTGTAAGATCGGCCGCATCTCGCTTGAAAGACCCTATCGGGGCGGCAAGCAAAAACTCACGAAATCCGAGGACGGCTCCGACACCGTACAATAAACGCCTCTTCATCCTTCTCTCCAAAGGCGCATAGTATTAAAAACGCCTTTTTCACGTGTTTTTTCACAAGCTCAGCTTCAATTCCCCACGAAAGGCAGCTTTCGCTATCACGAAGGCCACGATTGATCAATATGAAACGCATCTTCATAACGGGCGGCTCGGGCGGCATCGGTGCCGCCTGCGTCGAAAAATTCACCTCCTGTAATCACGCCGCGGTTTTTACTTATCACACCAACCGTTCTGCAGCTGAAGCCCTTGCAAAAAAAACAGGGGCAGCTGCCGTCTTTTGTGATCTTACCGATACCGCCTCGGTCAACGCTGCCGTAACTTTTGCCAAGGACATCCTCGGCAAGATCGATGTGCTTGTCAACTGTGCGGGCATTGCTGAGATCAAGCTCTTCACCGAGCTCTCGGAGGAGGATTGGACGCGTATGCTCTCAATCAACCTCTCCTCGCTCTTTTTGACAACGAAGGCGGTCGTTCCCGACATGATCGCCTCCCAAAGCGGCAAGATCGTGAATATCGGCTCTATGTGGGGCAAGGTGGGGGCATCCTGCGAGGTACATTATTCCGCCGCCAAGGCGGGCGTTGAGGGCTTCACAAAAGCGCTCGCCAAGGAGCTTGGTCCATCTCACATCAACGTCAACTGCGTTGAGCCGGGCGTCATCGCAACGCCCATGAACGGCATGCTTGATGAGACTGCGAGGCAGTCCTTGATCGATGAAACGCCCCTCTGCCGCCTCGGCAAGCCCGAGGACGTTGCCGAAGCGGTCTATTTCCTTGCCTCTGACGAAGCGTCCTTCATTACAGGACAAATACTCGGCGTAGACGGCGGCTTCGCCATCTGAAAGCAACAATGAAAGCGAGACTATCATGCAAAAAAACGAATGCCCCCTCATCCGCTTTGAAAACGATTATTCGAACGGCGCACATCCGAACGTTCTGAAATGGGTGATCAACACCAACGACGACGTCACCGACGTCTACTCCGAGGACTATTACTGTGACGAGGCGCGCCGCACGATCCGCAAGCTCTGCGGCGACAAATCCGCCGCCGTCCACTTTTTTTCCGGCGGCACGATCACGAATCTCACGATCATCGGTGCCTGCCTTCTACCCTATCAGGGCGTTATCTCCTCCTCCGTTGGTCACATCTTCGTACACGAAACCGGCGCGATCGAAGCCAAAGGACACAAGATACTCACCATCCCCTCCTCCGACGGTAAGATCAAAGCGCAGGATATCCGCGCTATCTTTGACACGCATCACAGCGATCCTAATCATGAGCATATGGTTCAGCCGGGCATGGTCTACCTCACCGATTCGACCGAATACGGTCTGATCTATAATAAGGAAGAGCTTCGCTCCATCAGCGAGGTATGCCGCGCCTGCGGGCTCTACCTCTATATCGACGGTGCTCGTCTGGGCTATGCGCTCACAGCGGTCGGCAACGACCTGACGCTTGCCGATATCGCTCTTTTCGCCGATGCCTTTTCGATCGGCGGCACGAAGCACGGTGCGCTCTTCGGTGAAGCGCTGGTCATCACAAACGATGCCCTCAAAAAGCATTTCCGTTATTACATGAAGCAAAACGGTGCGCTGATGGCAAAGGGGCGTATGCTCGGCATCCAGTTCCTCGCCCTTTTCGAAAACGACGTTTATTTCACCTCCTCAAAAGATGCCAACCGCAAGGCACTGCGCTTAAAGGAGGGGCTTAAGGCGCTCTCGGTTCCCTTCCTCGTTGATTCCCCCACCAACCAACAGTTTCCCATTCTGCCCGACAGGATCATCGCGCTTTTAGCGCGCAAATACACCTTCTCGGTCATGGAGCGCGTGGACGAAAGCCATACGGCTCTGCGCCTTTGCACCAATTGGGCAACCAAGGAAAAAGATATCGAGACACTCCTTCGCGATATAGCTTCACTTATCAACAACGCATAGCATGAGGTCAATATGCCGGATTATACTTATGAAAAAGAAGCCCTTGCCGCAGGCTATACCGTGATCTGCGGCACCGATGAGGCGGGCCGAGGGCCGCTTGCAGGGCCGGTCTCTGCTGCCGCCGTGATCCTGCCGACCGATCTTGTCATTGAAGGGCTGAACGATTCGAAAAAGCTCTCCGAGAAAAAACGCGAAAAGCTGTATGACATCATTCTGGAAAACGCGATCTCCTATGGGATTGCGTTTGCATCGGCAGAGGAGATCGACAGGATCAATATTCTCAACGCCTCACAGCTCGCCATGCGTCGCGCGGTTGCACAGCTCTCCCCTTCGCCCGATTTTGTCCTGATCGATGGCAACGTGTCGCGCGGCTTTTCGCAGGATACGAAGACGATTGTCAAAGGCGACTCGGTCTCCATGTCGATCGCCGCGGCATCCATTCTCGCCAAGGTGACGCGTGACCGCTACTGTGCGGAAATGCACGCACTGTATCCCGCGTACAATTTCAAAGGGCATAAGGGCTATCCCACAAAGGAGCATATGGATCTCTTACGAAAGCTCGGTCCTTGCCCCCTTCACCGTAAGACCTTCTTGAAATTTCTCAACGATCAATAACGAAGGGAGATCTCCATGACAAGTGACAAACGCACGGCAAAAGCAATCGGCAGGATCGGCGAAGATGCCGTCGCTGCCTACTTAAAACGCCGTCTTCACAGGGTCAAGGCACGGAATTTTACGGTAAAGGGCGGCGAGATAGACATAATCGCCGAAAGCTTTCGCTATATTGTTTTCGTGGAGGTCAAAACGAGAAACAGTAAGACCGACACAGAAAAGTACGGTCGCCCTGCCGACGCAGTTGATATCGCAAAAAAACAATGTCTGCGTTACGCCGCCTCGCGCTATCTGGCACTTCATCCGACGAAGAAGAAGCCCCGCTTTGATATCGCGGAGGTCTGTCTCGACGTGAGCGGCAAGAGCGCAAAGCCCACCGTTCATTACATAAAGGAAGCCTTTTGATGCCCTATTTCGATCTTCACTCCGACACCCTCTTTGAAGCCTATCACCGAAACGTATCCCCCTATACGGGGCAAGCATTAACGGCACCAATTGCCGTGTGCCCTTTCGGGCAAACGCGCCGCGTTTTGGCTATATGGTCAGACAATGCACTTGATGACGACAGCGCTTATGACGCGTTTTTCGACATCCTCGCCTTTTATCATTCCCATACCGATGAGGCGAAAAACGCCCTTTGTCAAGCACTTCTCGCCGTAGAAGACGCAAGACTTCTGGCAAACGACCTGTCAAGACTTGACAGGCTTTACGCCGAAGGCGTGCGTATCCTCACGCTGGCATGGAGCGGCGTTTCCTCTTTTGCAGGTGCATGGAATACCCACGCGCCTTTAAGTGATTTTGGCAAGGAGGCAGTCCTGAAGGCGGCATCTCTCGGCATGACGGTCGACCTCTCCCACGCTTCGGACGAGTGCTTTTGGGAGGTGATGGGGCTTGCGAAAGCGCATCGCTTTCGCCCGATCGCCAGCCATTCAAACAGCCGTAGTCTCTGTCCACACGGACGCAATCTGAGTGACGAGATGTTCTCCGCACTCGTCGAGATCAAAGGGCTGTGCGGTGTCAGCTTCGTCCCGATGCACCTTGCCGAAGACGGCAACGCCGACATCGATACCGTGATCGGGCATATTCTGCATTTTCTCGCGCTTGGCGGGGAGGATATTCTTGCCATCGGCAGTGATTTTGACGGCGTAAGCCGCCTGCCCGAGGGCATTGACGGCATCCGATCGATCCCAAGCTTTGCTCATAGGCTTGAAAAAGCCACCTCGAAGAGAATCACCGAAAAGATACTCTATCAAAACGCCTGCCGCTATTTCGACACGGAGAGATCCTGAATGAAGGAGGAACGTAATGGCACTGTTTACCATGGCTGACACCCATCTGTCCCTGACGACTGAAAAACCGATGGACATTTTCGGCTCCCGCTGGCACAACCACACCGACAAAATCGCCGCCGAATGGAATCGCATCGTCTCACCGGACGACACCGTGCTTGTCGGCGGTGACGTATCGTGGGGCATCTCACTTGACGAGGCGAGCAGCGACCTGCATTTTCTTGACCGGCTGAACGGCCAAAAGATCCTCTTACGCGGCAACCACGACTATTGGTGGACGACACCGAAAAAAGTCACGGATTTCTTTAAGGCAGAGGGTATCACCTCGATCGACCTCCTACAGAACAATTCCTACGTCTATCGGGATATCGCCATATGCGGCACGCGCGGCTGGTACAGCGATTCCGCCAACGCCCCCGAAGAAAGCGATTACAAAAAGATCGTCGCACGCGAAACGCAAAGGCTGAAGCTATCCCTTGACTCCGTCAAGGACGAAACGCTTGAAAAGATCGTCTTCATGCATTTCCCACCCAAATTTGAAAACTACGTCTGCCGCCCCTTGATCGACCTCATGAAGGAATACGGCGTAAAACGCTGTTATTTTGGCCATATCCACGGCGTATACACCCTTGCTCCCACAACGGTCTTTGAGGGCATCGAGTTTCATATCGTATCGGCAGATTTTCTGAATTTCACCCCCTTGGAGGTAAAAACCGGCCTTCCTTCGGAGTGATGACCCGAACAAAAAGCCAAAATGAGGAATTATTTTCGGCAAAACACTTGACAAAGCCGAATGCATACATTAAAATATTATAGTTGTGATTAAGATCAATAAAAAAGCGGAGGATAAGCTGACATGAGCTTGAAAAACGTTACTAAAACCGACAGCGCCAAAGCTGTCATTGAATTTGCAATTGACGCCGAAACCTTTGAGAAGGGCGTTAACGCTGTCTACAACAAGAAAAAAGAAAACATCACCCTTCCCGGCTTCCGCAAGGGCAAAGCACCCAGAAGCCTCGTGGAAAAGATGTACGGCAAGGGCTTCCTTTATGAGGATGCCATCAACGATCTTCTTCCCGATGCCTATGAAGCCGCTCTTAAGGAAAGCGCACTTGAGGTCGTCGGCAAACCTCAGTTTGACATCACCTCGATCGACGATAACGGCGTCGTTATGACCGCCACCGTATTCCTGAAGCCCGAGATCGGGATCGAGGGCTACAAGGGCATCACTCTCACCAAGAAGACCATCCGCGTAACCGAGGATGAGATCATGGCTGAGATCAACCAGATCCGCGAAAGAAACGGCAGAAACATCACGGTATCCGACCGTGCGGCTGAAAACGGCGATATCACGGTTATCGACTTTGAAGGCTTCAAGGACGGCGTTGCATTTGAAGGCGGTAAGGGTGAAGGCTTTGAGCTGAAGCTCGGCTCCGGCTCGTTCA
>CAZYFC010000027.1:0-1966 GCA_964646715.1 uncultured Lachnospiraceae bacterium | reverse complement strand
CCCCGGCTTTGAGGAGCAGGTCGTCGGCCACAGCACCGGCGATGAGTTCGATATCAACGTCACCTTCCCTGCCGAATATCACGCCGCTGACCTTGCAGGCGCTCCCGTCGTCTTCAAGATCAAGCTCCACGAGATCAAGACGGTTGAGCTTCCCGAGCTTGACGATGAGTTTGCCAAGGACGTTTCCGAGTTTGACACCTTTGCTGAATACAAGGCAAGCGTTAAGGCAACAATCAACAAGAAGAAGACTGAAGCCGCCGATCGTGAGACCGACGACGAAATGGTCGATGTTCTCGTCTCCCTCATCAAGGGCGACATTCCCGAATGCATGTACGAGACCGAGATCAACGAAATGCTCAATCAGTACGACAACCGTCTGAAGAGCCAGGGACTCGACCTCAACACCTATCTCAAGTATACCAACGGCACGATCGAATCTCTCAGTGCCGAGCTCCGTCCCGACGCAGAGAAGAGAGTAAAATCCCGCCTCGCTCTTGAAAAGATCGCCGAGCTCGAAGGCATCACCGCTTCTGACGAAGAGGTTATGGAAGAGATCGAAAAGATCGCCAAAGCGTATAACATGGAAGTTTCTCAGGTCGAAGCACTCGTTTCGAAGGATGACATCGCCGCAGACGTTCGCGTCTCCAAGGCCGCAACCTTCGTTAAGGACAACGCAGAGTTCAAATCCAAGCGCACATCCAAGAAAAAGGCGACCGAAGATACTACCGAAGAATAATTCATCACGGGCACTCGCCCGAAACAAGCACGGAGGTCAATCATGGCACTTGTCCCAACAGTCATTGAAAAAACAAGCGGTGGCGAAAGAGCGTACGATATTTATTCCCGCCTTCTGAATGACCGCATCATTTTCCTTGCTGACGAAGTGAATCACGTCACCGCGTCCTTGGTCGTGGCACAGCTTCTCTTCCTCGAATCGCAGGATCCCGACAAAGACATTTGTCTTTATATCAACAGCCCCGGCGGATCCGTCAGCGACGGACTTGCGATCTACGACACCATGAACTTCATCAAATGCGACGTTGCAACCTACTGCATCGGTATGGCAGCAAGCATGGGTGCATTCCTTCTTTCGAGCGGCGCAAAAGGCAAGCGCTTCGCGCTTCCCAACAGTGAGATCATGATCCATCAGCCCCTTGGTGGTGCACAGGGTCAAGCAAGTGACATCAAGATCCACGCCGAGCATATTCTCAGAACGCGTGAACGCCTGAACAGCATTCTCGCACAGAACACCGGCAGACCGATCGAAGAGATCGCACGCGACACCGAGCGCGACAATTTCCTCACGGCTGAAGCGGCATGTGCATACGGCCTTGTTGACAAGGTCATCGGCGCAAGATAACTGATTCAGGGACTGACGCTTGCGCGTCAGTCCTTTTTCAAGGCACCCAATAAACGATTAACTTGAAGAGGTTACCACACTATGGCAGGCAGAAGCAATAACGGATCGGGAAACAACACGCGCATCGCACGCTGTTCCTTTTGCGGCAGATCGGAAAACGACGTAGCGTTTCTTATTCCCTCCCCCACCGGCGTTACCATTTGCGACAGCTGCGTTGACATCTGCAACCAGATCATCGAGGCGCAGTTTGAGGAGGAGAAAAAGCAGGCAGACGAGGGCAAATTCACGCTCTCCACGCTTCCCAAGCCTCAGCGCATCAAAGCAGAGCTGGACGAATACGTAATCGGTCAGGATTTCGCTAAGAAAGCGCTTTCAGTCGCAGTATACAACCACTACAAGCGCATCCTTTCGCGCAAGAACGACAAAGCACAAAAAAAAGACGGAGAGAAAAACGAAACCTCCGAGGTCGAGATCCAAAAGAGCAACGTGCTTCTCATCGGCCCGACCGGCGTGGGCAAAACGTATCTGGCGCAGAATCTCGCAAGAGCCTTGAAGGTGCCCTTCGCCATTGCCGACGCCACCACGCTCACCGAAGCGGGCTACGTG
>CAZYFC010000026.1:0-13901 GCA_964646715.1 uncultured Lachnospiraceae bacterium | reverse complement strand
AGAGCAGCTCCGTCCACGCCGCTTGCAACCGTCACCTTGTAATCGATCTCCGCGGGCGAAACGACAATGGTCGCCTCAAAGCGCGTCATGCCCTCTTCGATGGTCTTTTTGTTGCCGCCCTCTTCATCCCCATTTGTAAAGACGAAGGCCGGATTGCCGTAGCGGTGAGTGATGGTGATATAATAAGAGCCCCGAGGGGCAGTAAAAGAGGCAAGCCCATTTTCGCCGGTCAGCTTTTCCTCAACGAGCGTATCGGTGCGCGCATCGTAAAGAGAGACCAGCATATCGGCATACTTCTCTCCGAAAAGACCGGAGGCGCTTACCGAAATAGCGGAAAGCGCCTCGAGGGTGACAGTAATTGTGGTCTCGCCTTCGGGAACAGCGATCTTCTCAGTGGGATAGACGTAGCCCGAAACGCTGTTTTCGCCGTTAATCTGGACTTCAAGCTCTCCACCTGCGGGGATAAAGCTGAAAGACACCTTGCCTTCGGCGTCGGTCACATTGGGCTTCTTGCAGGTACCGCCTTCGCAGATCTGCACTTCAACGCCTTCAACACCGTTGCCCTCCCCATCGACCACGATAACGGTGTAGGTCACCTTGGCGGTGGCTTCGGTCGTTTCTGTAGCCGTGGTTTCAACGGCAGATGTGGTGGTTTCATCCGTACTCGTATCGTTTCCGCCGCCGCACGCGGTAACGACGAGCATCGCACCGATCAGCAGGCAAAAGACAGCCACGAGTGTAAGATATTTTCGCATAGGGTTCATTTGGTTATCCTCCGATACGTTCAGCATGACAGAAAAGGGACGCCCTTGCCGAACGGATATTGTCAAGGTATTATAGCACTTTCTCTTGCATTTTGCAATGACTTTTTCAAAAAAATCAGGCATTTTGGGAGAATCTTTGCAAAAAAAGCGAAAAAGATACACCGAAAGAAAATCCTTTCGGTGTATCCTCGTTTTCATGCCATCCGTCCCGTCAGGCGTCGCTTTCGGGAATATAGTCGATAAATGTGAGCGAAAGAAGATGATTGTCCTCCTTCGACGAGGTGATCGAGAAGCGATAGCTATCCTGATCCATCACAAGCTCGATCACACCGTTTTCGGCGGCATAAATGCTGCCGTTATAGGTAACGGTGATCCCCTCTGCCTCTTCAATCTTAAGAAGGGCGGGCGTTGAAGCGATAAAGTGGATCGCTTCATCCTTTGCGGTATAGAGCTCGTAGACCTCATCGGCGTTCGTTGCGATTACGATCGGCTCTTCGTGAGAGCCTTTTGCAAACGCCTCGATATAACAGCAGGCAAACATCCATGCATTTTCTAAGACGATTGAGTCGGCCGTCACACCGTTGTTCTCACCCGAAGCGTCGGAGGTGAAGATGTTATTGCCCTTCGCCGTAAAATCCCACCAGCCCATATAGTCTCCCGCGCTCTTGACGACGTAGATCAGCTCATCGTTCAAAGGTACGATGCCGAAGGAATCGGCTATCTCGGCATAAGCGAGAATGATCTCGTTATAGCTTTCTTTATGCAAAGCACCGTTCTCGTCGTAAAAGGCGTTGCAGAGTCGCGAGGTATCGCAGATCGTGGTGAAGGAAGCAAGATAAGGGCTTGCCGACGACACACGGAAATAGACCGTGGGGCCGTTCGCCTCGCCGTAATGATAGTAACCGTCCACCTCGCTGTATACGAGCTTGACCGAAGCGTCAAGCACGCTGATGTCCACGAGAGCGTTATTGAGGTAATCGACCTTGTCAAAGCTCTCCGGAACGCCCTCTGCGATAAGGTTCTCCCATTGCTGTTCAGTCACCGCATCGGCGATACGCTCGATAACGAGAATGCAGTTCTTCACGGCAAGCGAACGAAGACCGATCACCATCGAGAAGGTGCCGCCTTCCGTACCGATACTGCTATCACGGATCTCAAGCTCAAAGGCGCGCTCCTTGACCTCGACGGTGCTTGCTGTCAGCACCACGTTAGCGTCTCCGAAATAGCCGATCGTCAGGGCAGATTCGGAAAGGTAGGTGAATCTGTACACACCGCCGCGCGTGGGCGTGAAGACGTAATAGGACATTTCCGGTCGGTCGATTTCAACATAGGTCGCACCCTCGCCGACAGTCACGGCGGAATACGCCGCGCGTTCGTTCAGATCCTCAAAGAAGGGATAGATCACATGCGGCTCGCCGGCAGTATAGTAGACTGTCACGCTTACAGAAGGCATCTCCGGCGTCAGAACGCAGACCGCATCATCATAGTGAAGCGAGCCGTTTGCCGTCGAAAGCGTGAAGGTATACGCCGCGCTGTCAAGGCGCACTGTCATCCTCCCTTCCGAATCGGTACGCATCATGCCCATCGAAGCGCCGTCCTTGAAAAGCTCAACGAGCAGGTCTTCTTTCAGTGCTTCACCCTTGTAGTCAAGCACGGTCATGGTATACGCCGTTTTGCCGTCAGAGGTCGTCTCGGCGGCAGTCGTGTCGGTATCATCGCCGCACGCCGTCAGCGTCAGCGTCAGCAAGAGGGTCAGAAGCACACCGACTGCGGCGATCAGTAATTTTGCTTTCATAGTTCTTTCTCCGAATCAGTTCGTAACACAATATGCGGCGACGCAAAGCACCGCCGCATATTGCATGTCTATAGGATCAGTCAGCGGCGTTATAGCCGAGGTACTCGTAATAGTAGCAGAGCTTCGTCCAGGAGTGATCGACATTCTTGAAGGTATACTTATCCATAAGCGCCTGCAGGATCTTAGCAAGCGTCTCGTCGACGGGAACACAGCCCTGGCGCTCGGGATAAGCCTCTTCATCAAGCATCTTGTCAACGTAGACGGCTAAGGCTTCGTTCATATCTTCTCCGCTACCGTGGAACACACCCTTGATGATGTCTTCCATCTGATAGTACTCCCAATTGTAGTCGAAGTCATCGCCCCAATATGCCTTGAGCGCATCCTCGTCCTTGCCGACCTGCTCCCAGGCGGCAAGTGCAATATGGTCGTCCTCACTCATGTCGAAACGGAGCGCAGCAGAGCCAACCATATCCTTCAGAGCGGTCGAAGTGAAGATATTGGTGTACATGTAGAAATCGGCGTAAACGATCGAACCGCAGCTACCGTCCTCAAGCTTATGATGATAGTAACCGTCGTCACCGAGGATCACGTCAATACCGCCTGCAATGGTATCGCCTATTTCGCCGTTCACACCCTCGATATAAGTGAAGACACCGGGAGACGCCTCGTGGAAGAAATCAAATGTCTCGTCAATATAGCTGACCGTGAAGGTAAAGCTGCCCGCACCGTAAATATCGTAATACGCAAAGTCGATATAGTAGGTTGAGCCTGCCTCCATATAGGCAACCATCGAAGCGTTGGTGTTGTCGCGCTCGTAGATGGCATTGCCGTCGGCATCCTTCCTGCCGGTATCGATCAGAAGCGCGGGATTGAAGCGCTCTCCTGTATCGCTGTGGGTATAGAGGGTCCTATCCCCTGCCTCGATCCAGGACGTATGATCGCCCGTAAAGATCCAGCCGACTACCTCCTGAGAGGAGGTGGTGGTGATGCGATACACGCCGCTTCTTTCGGGAACGAACGCATAGAGATACCCTCTCGGCAGAATATTCATACCGATATAGGAGACCGTATTGGGCTCATCCTCGACCGCACGGAAAGCGTTGAAGCTGGTAAGGCCGGCGATGGGGTCTTCAAACTCGGCAACGGGCGTACCGTCCTCGTTTTGTCCAAAGGAATCGTAGTAATAGCAGAGCTGAAGCCAGGTATTTTCGTGGGGAGTAGTAAAGCTGTATTTGGCAACATAGGCTTCGAGGTAGCCTTTCAGCTCTTCGGTAACGCTACACAGCGTATATATTTTGGAGTTTGCCGCGTAGTTGCAGTATTTTTCAAGGTAGAGGAAGCGGTCAACGCCGTCCACCATAAAAGTCTCTTCGCTGTAAAGATTCTCTGTCACCGAGGTGTCCGAGAAGTTCGAGCCGTAGATCAGCTTGGCAAGCAGGATCGGGCCATTCTTATCGCCAACGTGATAGTAGAAATCGTCTTCGTTATAGACAACGGTGACGTAATTCTGATAATCGGTCATATCCTCGGTGGGATTTGTCGCAGCCTGTCTGGGGATGTAGGAGGCAACCTTGACCTCGCTTTCATCCACCACACGGAAGTCCTTGAGATAGACGCAGTCGTCGCCTGCGGAATCCGAAACGTCCTTATAATATACGAAGGTCACGTCATATTCACCGTCTGCATCGGCAACCCAGGGACAACATTCGTTCCACTTTTTACTCTCTCCGGTGATCTGATAGATATCGTCACCGTCAACGAGAACGTAAAGAATATCGTAGCCATCCTGCGTGGAAGCAAAGTAATCGAACATAAAGGCCTCACCCTTCTTCAGAGTGACCTTGGCGTGAAGCGTTGCAAAGGAGTTGTCAAGATCGATATTGGAGGGACGAACGCAGACAACGCCGTCCTTCTCGGTCTTTTCAAAGGGCCAGGAATACTCCGCATCGGCCGATTCAGTCTCCGGATAGTAGGTAACCGTTATCTCCCCCTTGTTGAGAATGGCAGCCATCTCGTCTGAGGAAGCCATCTCCTTGTCGGGCTTTGCGGCGGGGATAAGCTCCGCAATGTCGTTATAAAGACCCTGTCTGTAATCGTCCGAAATATAATGCTCAAACATGTTTGTGAAATATTTCACGCTGGGGATCGCGCCCGTATGGTAGAGAGACACCATGCCGTAGCGATCGATCACGACGGTCACGGGGTTTCCGGGCACGTTGAACGCATCCTCTACGCCCGCTGTATCCTTCGCCATCGGGATATCAAGTGCATAGCCGTAGTAG
The DNA here is from genome assembly GCA_964646715.1 of uncultured Lachnospiraceae bacterium. Classification (GTDB taxonomy): domain Bacteria; phylum Bacillota; class Clostridia; order Oscillospirales; family CAG-272; genus RGIG1993. The sequence continues at coordinate 9,060 of CAZYFC010000026.1, read as the reverse complement.
TTTTCCTTAAAGTCAACGACCTCAGCAAAGGTGTCGCTGTAATAGTTGTTCAAAGCGATCAGCGCGATATCGTCCTTATATTCGATATACGCCTCGTTCATATCGGGGAACTCCTCCACGCAGTAGGTACAGGTGGTGTACCAGAAGTTCAGAACGACAGCCTTCTTGGTCTTGAGTGCCTCGGACAGTCTGAAGGTCGAGCCGTCAGTCAGCGTCACTTCAAAATCGTGCATGATCGAGCCGACCTTGTAGGAAACGCCCGAATGATCGGTATCTTCGATAACATTCGAAGAAAGCACGATGGTCAGCCCATTCGTACCGAGCTCGTAGCGATCCTTGACGACGTAGCCCTCAGGAACACCGGAAAGCTCTACGGTATAGGAGGCGGAGGCCGCCAGGTTGAAGCTCACTGTGCCGTTTTCGTTAGTCGTTGCGCGGTCAACGATGAAATCGTCCTCGTTGTGGATATAGACCAACACGTCGGAAAGCGCCATTCCGCCCGCCGTCTTCAATACGACTGAATATGTCGCGTTGGTAGGGGTATCGGTTCCTCCCTCGTCCCCCGTCGTTTCATCTGTCGAGGAAGAGCCTCCGCATGCCACAAGCTGTACGGCAAGGGCAAACAGCATGACAAAGGCGAGAAGAAGCGAGAGAACTCTCTTGGTTTTTCTCATAGAATAACTCCTTGTATATCTTGATCTTGGTCAAGCGCTGATACGCTTGATAGTATAAGACCGCATTTGAAGTTATTTTACCACAAAGAAAGGCACTTGTCAATGCATATCCGGCCGCAAAAGCCACAATTTACTTCAACGTCATAAATACGACTCAGAAAATCTTTTTCCGCCTCAAAAAATCTTTTTCCGCCCTTCATTGACAATGAACGGCAAGGATGATATAATAGATTCAACAAACGTATGATTGAGGAGTCACCATGTCTCTTTCCGAAAAGACTGTCAATACCTATATCCGCATTCTGCAGGAGGAGCTCGTCGTGGCAATGGGCTGTACCGAGCCGATCGCCATCGCCTACGCTGCCGCCGTTTTGCGTCACGCTTTGAAAGGCGCGCCTGAAAGCATCTCCGTCACACTCAGCGGCAACATTATCAAAAACGTCAAAAGTGTCATCGTACCCTCAACCGGCGGTATGCACGGCATTGCCGCCGCCATTGCGGCAGGCACCGTGGCAGGATGCCCCGAGAAAAAGCTCGAGGTGCTCTCTGCACTGAGCGACAAGGATCTTGAAGCGATCCGCGCATTCCTTTCAGACACCCCCATTGCGATCGTAAAAAGCGAAAACAGCGTTCCCTTTGAGATCGACATGACTGCAACCCTTGAGGGAAAGACCGCCAACGTCAAGCTCGCCAACCGTCACACGAATATCACGGAAGTAACCTGTGAGGGCGAGGATCTCACCGCCCTTTACCGTCTCAACGAGGCAGAGATGCCCTCCTACGTTGCAAGCCGAGAGCTTCTGAACGTCAGAGATATCGTCACCTTCGCAAACGAGGCGCCGCTTGACGCGATCGCCCCCCTGCTCCGCCGTCAGATCGACATGAATATGACGATCGCACGCGAAGGGCTTGCCGATAATTACGGCGCTTCGATCGGGCGCCTGATCTATTCGGACGGCAACTGCAATCTGCGTGACAAGGCGCGCGCCTTTGCCGCCGCAGGCTCGGATGCACGTATGAACGGCTGTGAGCTACCCGTCTCGATCATTTCGGGAAGCGGCAATCAGGGCATCACCGCCTCCGTTCCCGTGGTCATCTACGCCGAGGCCATGGGAGCAAGCGAGGAGATGCTTCTTCGCGCACTGCTCGTGTCAGACCTCATCACCGTCCACCAGAAGACGGGCATCGGCTGTCTTTCGGCATACTGCGGCGCGATATCGGCAGGCTGCGGCTGCGGCTGCGGCATCTGCTTCCTTAACGGCGGCGGATACGACGAGATCGCGCACACTCTCGTCAACGCAATTGCCATCCTGTCGGGCACGATCTGTGATGGGGCGAAAGCATCCTGCGCCGCAAAGATCGCCATGGCGGTCGAAGCGGGCATCATGGGCTACGAAATGATGAAATCGGGCAAGGAATTTCTCGGTGGCGACGGTATCGTCACCAAGGGTGTGGAAAACACCATTCGCAATGTCGGTAAGCTCGCACGCGACGGCATGAGCGAGACCGACCGCGAGATCATCCGGATCATGCTCGATAAATAACGCGCGCGCTCTGCAAGGCTTGTTTGAAAGAAAAAGCGCTGGCATCCGGTATCAGATCAAAAAGAGGTTTTTAAGTATACACAGTCCTATCATTCGGGAGAGTATCTCGACATGATCGAGGGCATCGACCCTTGCCCGGAAGCAACGAGCGCGTGCTTCCAAACGAAGACGGTTATCTGCGCTGCACCGTTCGGAACAGATCCTACCAAAGCCGAGCGGATTATCATCACAGGAAAGAGAGCCAGAGCGATGAAAAAGATCCTTATGATCGGCACGGGCGGCACGATCGCCTCTGAGATCACGCCGGACGGTCTCACACCCGAGCTAGATCCCCAACGCCTGCTTGACCACATCCCCCATATAAAGAAGGTCTGCGAGGTCGACTGCATCGAACGCTATACCCTCGACAGCACCAACATTCAGCCGGCTCACTGGCTGGGGATCGCCAAGGTCATCGAGGATAGCTACGAACGTTACGATGGCTTCGTCATCTCACACGGTACCGATACGATGGCTTACACAGCCTCTGCGCTGAGCTATCTGATCCAAGGCTCCGGAAAGCCCATCGTGCTGACCGGCGCGCAAAAGCCAATCTGGTTTGACGGCACTGATTCCAAAAGAAACCTGACCGACGCCTTTCTCTACGCCTGCCACGGCTGCGCTGGGGTCCAGATCGTCTTTAACGGCAAGGTCATTCTCGGCACGCGCGCACGAAAAACCTATACCAAGAGCTTCCAGGCATTTTCAAGCGTCAATTATCCGATCCTCGCCGTTTTGCAGGATGAAACGCTGCTGCAATATATCACCCTGGAAGCTCCGGAAACACCCACCTTTTCCGAAAAGCTTAATGATAACGTCGGCCTTGTCAAGCTCGTTCCCGGCATCAGGCGCGAAGTGCTTGAATTTATGCTTGACCGTCACGACGCACTCGTGATCGAGAGCTTCGGTGTCGGAGGACTCCCCGCCTACGCCGATCTCTATTCGCTCGTCTCAAAATCTGCTGAAGCGGGAAAGATCATCGTGATGACCACCCAAGTTCCCAACGAAGGGAGCGACCTTTCGGTCTATCACGTCGGCGGCCACCTGAAAAGCACGGTCGCCCTGCTTGAAGCATACGATATGACCACCGAATCGGCGCTTACCAAGCTCATGTGGATCATGGGCATCACGAAGGATTTTGCAAAGGTCAAAAAGCTCTTTTACACGCCTATCGCCAAGGATATTCTCTACCCCATGCCGCTTGACGGCTGAAATAAACGAGCACACGGCTTTTCCCTGTTCAAAAACAGCCGTGTGCTTTTTTATGCGTTTTTTCGGTCTCCTTGCGGCAAAGAACAGTCCGTTTCGTCCTTTCTTGCACCGCAAGACGGTATCCCGCTCAGACAAAGCGACAGCCTTATTGGCCGTATAGCTCGCCTGCATATACCTGATAATAGTCGAGGATCACATCGTCCATATAGGAAAGCGCCTCTTCTTCAAATTCATCGGGATACCCATAGTATGCCTCGGCAATCGCGCCTGCGATTGCGGCAAGTGTGTCGCCGTCACCGCCGAGTGAAACGGCGTTGCGGATCGCGTCCTCAAAATCCTCCGATTCGAGGAAGGAAACGATCGCCTGCGGCACACTGCCGCGGCAGGTCACGTCAAACTCATAAGCGTCGCGGATCTCGTCTAGGGTAAAATCAAGGTCGTAATACCTTTCCGAAATATAGGCCCCGATCTCCGCCTTGCTCTTCCCCTCTCCGGCAAGATAAATAGCGGCGGCAACAGCCTGCGCACCCTCAACGCCGTCGGGATGGTCGTGCGTCACCTCGGCAGTCCATTTGGCAAGACGCTCAGCCTCTTCAAGTGACGAGGCGATCCGACCGACAGACGAAACGCGCATGGCAGAGCCGTTTCCAAAGCTGTTGTAAGCGCCCATCGTGTCGCTCATCAGCCACTCGTAAAACCTTGCGCCGTAACCTGCCTCGGGGTAGAGCCTACCGATCTGCCGCATAAAATGCGTCACCTGACGCTTGACGTCCTCCTCGACGGTAACATCCGCTTCAACGAGCGCACAGCCGACGGCGATCGTCATAAGACTGTCGTCGGTCAGGCGTCCGTCGGGCGCAAAAAAACGAAACTCTTTGATCTTGTCCGATTCAAATTCATATACAGAGCCGACGATATCGCCGATAATCGCACCTAACATAAGAAACACCTCTCAATCGAGCGTTTTATTCATTCTTTTCATCCCCCACTATGGCAAACAGTTCATCGCTCGTCGCCTCAGTGTCGGTGGTGGAATAGTGTACGTGTAAAAGGTCGCCCTCTCGGATCGCTTTGCCCGCTTCGACCGTGCCGTCGCGATTCGGCTGATGCTTTACAGAAAGCACGAAGAGATTGACGGGCCAGAAGATATCCCGCACCTCTTTGCCGATGGCAAACGCCCCCTCTTGCACCCTGACCTCTCTGTCGACCACAATGATCTCTTTGCCTGCATCCAATTCCCTCACACGCGTGTCAAGCACGCTGTCGTTGATCGACTGTGCACCGAAGACCTCAACGATCATGTAGGAGATAGCGGCAGCGGCAATGACGAAGAAAATGTTTTTATAGCAGGAAAGCGCCTCCACTGCGAAAACGATCGCAGTCAGCGGTGTTTTCATCATCCCCGAAATGCACGCCACGATACCCAACACAAGGATCATCACGTAATAGTCGTGTCCGAGTCCGAAGGCAGCCTCTACACCCTTACCGATCATGGAGGAAAGAAGCGCTCCAAGCGAAAGGATCGGCAGGAAAAGACCGCCCGTGATACCGGTTGAGTTCGCACTGAGCGTCAGGGTAGCACGCGAGATGAAGATCAGAAGAAGCATATGGAGTGCGATCTTCTCGTCAAACAAAAGGTCGATCAGGTCGTGACCTGTCGAAATAAAGGAAAAAGAAACGAGACCGAGTGCCACCGTGATCGCCATGACGCCAAAGATCTTATACTGATGCGGCACTTTGATAAGAACGCAGTTGAAGAAGCGGTGGATCACGTGATAGAAGCGCAAAAGCAGAACGGAAAACAGACCGATCACGCCGCCCACCGCGAGTGGGATCCATATATCCTTGGCGGAAAGCGCGATCAGGTCAAGCGATGGGAAAAGCTCGATGCTCACACCGAAGATCGGCGAAAGAAGCTCGGAGGTGATATAGGAAAACGCCACCGCCGTTGAAGATACGATCATGATCATTGGCGAAATGCGTTGATGGGCTTCTTCTATCGCAAATATGATACCCGAGATCGGCGCACCCGTTGCCACCGAAAAGCCTGCACAGGCACCGCCCGTCATGGCGTATCTGTCCCACGCGCGGTGCTTCTTTGCAAAGGAATAGACGCTGCCGCGACCGACAGCCGTACCCATCTGCACAGCAGGGCCCTCGTTGCCGAGCGGCACGCCGATCAGAAAGGTTGAGACCGAAAGTACAAACACGCCCAAAATATTTCGAAGCCACTTGAAGGCGATCTGTCCACGCAGAATTCCGATCGAGGTCGGAATGCCGCCTCCGCGCAGATTGGGCGTTTTCTTATAGATAAAGGCAAGAAGAAACGCAAGGCAGAGGAGCAAGGCAAGCACGATCGGCAAGAAGTAGAGATGGCTGCGCAGATAGGCATAGCCCTTTTCCGACAGATCGATGGCAAAATGCGCCGTCAGCTTGTAGAGAATGACGACAACTGCCGTCAGAACGCCTGTGATCGAGCCGAACACGAAGGCGGGAACGATAAAATTGAATAGCGCAAGCCGTGACGATCTTTTCATGCGTACTCCTTTCCCAATGATCCGATCTTATTCGTTGATGTCTCTATCATACCATAGTATGCACCCTTTTGCAAGACCTGCACCGTGTTTTTGTACCACGATACCTTCTTTTCCTTGCAATCGGATATCCCGACGCATATAAAAGCTCGGCGTGATACGCCTGTATGCGTATCACGCCGAGATCAGAAAAGATAGCGCTATTCACTTCTTGCGTTTATGTAAGACGAGGAAGCAAAGAATGCCGCCAACAATGATACCGACGACTGCTGCGACCGCACTGACGATCACCCATTTGCCGTCCGAGACGGGGTCAGTTTTGTCACCGGGTGTATCGGGCGCCGTGTCGGAGTGCGTTTCATCGTCCGAGGTATCGGGGATCGTCTCTTCGGCAGCGTCGCGATAGAGCGCGCAAAGCGTCACACCGCTTGCAGGCATCGTGAAGGTCAGCGTCTCATTTGCGGGATCGGCAAGCGTAAGTTCGCCCGCTTCAACCGTCCATCGGTCAAACGCCTTCCCTGCCTCGGGCACGTCTGCCTTCAGGGTAACCGCCTCGCCGACGGTTGCCACACTCAGAGCCTCTCCCGATTCAGAAATCGCCTCACCGCCCCAAACCGTTACACCGTAGCCAATTGCCTCATAGAGATAGAAATGCGCGGGGTCGCTGGCATAGCCGTTAAAAAGCATGCGCGTGTTGTAGTTGAAGTAATAGGTCAGACTCTTGAAAACAAAGGCGTCGCGGTCGCCACTGATCGTAAAGGGCGTGCCTTCATCGGTCAGCGTTGCCGTGACCGAATAGAGCGCCGTCCTCGCAAAGGCGGCGTACTTGCCGTCTGCACCGAGAAGCCACGAATTGCCCGAACGCGTGAAGCTCCACTCCCTGTCGGCAAAATCGCCATAGACGATATCGCCTCCGAAGGCGTTGGAAAGCTCGATCTGGAAGCCGATGCGTTCAATACCGCCTGCGTCTGCCTTCATCACCACCTCAGGAAGCAGGATTCGGTCGGTTGAGGAATTGTAAACGATCAGATAGCGTCCACCGTCCTTCAGCTCCGAAACGGCATTCACGCGTCTGTAGATCTTCTGCGTCGTATCGTCGGGCAATAGATCGGCGATCGGCGTTTTGTCGTTCGGTGTAGTAAGCGTGATCACCTGCGGCGAGGGATAGACCGTCTGATTGGGCTTGTAATAGCCCTCGTTCTTGTAGGCGTTCGAAACGCCCGCCGATTTCAAGTCGTGCAGACCATTCTTATCATAACGCACGATCGACACGTCATTACCCGAGATCGTGATATAGGTCATCGTCAGGGAAGTCTCTGCGCCGCTGTTAACAAGCGAATAATACCCCGTGTAGCCGGCATTCATATAAGTGAAGTTGATCGTCACGGGCACGAAGTTTGGGCTTTTCGTTGACGAAACGAGCATTTCATCGCCCTTGGCAAGATAGATCGACGAGCCACCGAGATAATCGTCCCATCCGTTGGAGTGGTCGTGCCCGAATAGGAAGAAGAGATTGAGCCCCTTGGCCCCCGCTTCGTTCAGAACATCCACAATATATTTGCCGTGCTTGTTATCGCCATCGTTCAAGGTGCGCATATTATAGTGAAGAGGCAGGTGCGACAGTATAAAGATCGGCCTGTCAAAGCCCTCTGCAATCTTCTCGTTGAGGTATTCGGTGAGAAGCTGAGCTGTCCTTTGGATCATCAGCTCTCTTTCGTTATAGTGCATATAGTCGTCTTCGTTGATGAGAAAAACGCCGTATGCGCCGTTTTCCGGATCGTGATCGCCGCTATAGGTCAATCCGTTGGTATTGACCGCCGAGTCATGGTTGCCCTGCAGAAAGAGCATATCCCCGCTGACGAAGGGATCGACCGCTGCTTCCAGGGCAGCAATGCCACCCTTGGTGTCCTCGTATTCATAGTCGTAGTCACCGCAGCAGAAAAAGGCATCGGCAGAGGTGATGCCATCCGCTTCCATTGCGGCAAGGATCTCACGCACCTGCGCCTGTCCTGCGGCGTTACCCGCTTCCGCCTGGAAATCCGAGCAGGCAAGGATCGTCGTGGTATCCCGTGCGCTTTCATCCTCCGCAAACACAGAAGGGAGCATCGGGACGGATATGGCAAGCAAAAGCAGAATTACCGCCGCCCGTATTTTGACAATGCGTTTCATAGCGTTTCCTCCCAAGAAGCCTTGTAACTTAAATATAATACGCCGTTTTATGTAAACCGATCAAAAATGCTCGCAGCACCTCAAGGATGAGCTCACCGTTTTCGGCGGCTCGTGCCGCCTTAAAGGTCATATAGTGTATAAAGTCGGGGAAGTCGCTTTTGTCCCTTGTCCTTCTTTGCGGGCGAGAGCAGAAAACAGCGATGCGCCTGTTGCCGCTTTTTCGCCCGAGGCACTCACCGATATCGGCACGCCGCCTGTTCAGGAGAAAGTCGGGGTATGCCTTTTATGAGATCAACCTCTTCCACGCCGGCTCCTGCGAAACTGTATTCAATATTATATTTTGAATGCTTTATCAACGGGGATCGCCATGATCATACCGTGCGATTCGCTCATCATTCCGTGCTCCTTGTTGACCGCATTGATAATATCGGTAGCAACACTTGAGGGCGCAAGGATCGTAATGATCTCTTTTTCGCTCGGGATGTCCATGGGAACGACGTTTTCAAGTCGTTCGACTCCCGCAAGCCTTGCGCGAAGAATAGTTCCGCCCATCGCGCCGGCCCGTTTGGCGGTCTGCATGACCTGATCGGTACATCCCTGGTCGACCATGATCCATATCAGCTGATGCTGATGCTTGTTTTTATCATTCATTATCTTTTCCCCCTTTTCATTGGTGCTTGCCGCAGATCTTGTAATGATCTCAGCAGATAAGCGATTGATCGCGGACAATCGCAGACTCATCATCAAGCCACCGTACTCGGATGCAGTACCGATATTCTTCCCGAGCTCCGATAATAACGCACGAACGACTTCCTCAGGCGCATAACTGATCACTACGTCTTTGTCGTTACTACCGAGACCGAATATATCCATCATTTCAGAGGGCGC
>CAZYFC010000025.1:0-14918 GCA_964646715.1 uncultured Lachnospiraceae bacterium | reverse complement strand
TGTGGGGCGCTGCCATCATGTCCGGCAACACCACCACGACTGACTACCCCCTCACCCTTTCTCCCGGCAATATCCTGGAGTATTTCACCGTCGGTACTACCGACGAGCTGAACGCGGCTATCGCTAAGTTCAACGCAGGCGAGATCGGTTATGCCTACATTACCCTTTCCGCTGATCTCGATTATACCGGCAAGACCTTCACGCCCATTACCGGCGACTTCAAGGGCGAATTCAACGGTGCCGGTCACACCATCAAGGGTATCAACCTCGTTTATGAAAATGCCCCGGGCGGCAATTACGGCGTGCTGGTCAACTGTGCGTCAAACGGCGGCGGCAAAAACGGCCGTGTCGTTAACATCGTTCTCGAGGATTGCTCGATCACCGTTACCACCGCAAGCGATCTCACCGCAGGCGTCTTCGTTGGCGGCGTTATCGGTTATTACAACAGAGGTCACGTTGACAACGTTACTATTAAGAACGTTGACGTAAAGGTGACTTCCACCACCACGGGTGAGATCGGAGCCGGTGGCGTTGTAGGTAAAGCAGAATGGGCAGGCCCCAACGGCTGTGTCGGCTTCTATAACGTGACTGCCGATAAGAACTGCTCCGTCACGCTTGACGGCGGCGACTCCACTAACGCAAGAGCAGGCGGTATCGTTGGCAGAGCAGGTTCTGCCGACAGATATACCTTCGAAAACTGCGTAAACTACGCAACCGTTACCTCCTCGCACACCGCAGCAGGTATTATCGGCTATTCCGGCCATTGGAACAGCCCTGCCAATGCGCTCGTGAACTGCAAGAACTACGGTAACATTTATGGCGACGATATCGCTGCTTCTCTCGTAGGTCCTTGCGACGGTGCATCTCTTTCGATCACCAATTCCGTAGCAGGCGGCTTTATCTTCGGCAACGTTGATACGCACGCGACCGCGAGACCCGACGCAACGCTTACCAACGTCAAGACCGTTTCGATCATTAACCCCGTAACGCCTGAAAATGACACAGTCGTTACCGGTTACTACCAGATCCAGGATCTCGGCACCGGCAAGGGCAATCTCCGCGTTGTCTTCTTTGCAGGCTACGATTACATCCTGAGCGCCAGTGATCTCACCATTACCATCGCCTTCACGAAGGGCGGCGATGCTGTGAAGCAGTTCACAGGCGATCTTGCTACCGTCTATAAGTCCATCACTGCTGAGGACGATCTTTATATCGCACCCGACGAGATGGTTATGTTCGGTAACGTCATCACCGGTATTCCCGCCACCGATGCAGACGCGTTCTCCGTCAAGGTCACCGACGGCGATGGAAATGTACTCTATACCGGCAACGGCACGCTTGAGATCGCTGAAGGCTCGGATGAAACCACGCCCGATCCCGAGCCCACCGCAGTTCATCTGGATACCGTTGCAGGAGCCGACGTTCACCTTTGGGTCACTCCTTTTGAGACTCCCAGTGAATTCAGCGGCAACTTTGCACTGATCTATTACGTCGGTTCTGACGACGACTATTTCACCACCATCAATAACATGATCAGCGCAGGGGAGGTATACACGGTCGTTACCCTTAACGGCACTGAATACCGGGTAGGCGGTTACGCCAACAGCGGTAATATCTTCCGTCTTGAGCTCCAGTCTGCGGGTGCGGTCGTTTACTCCGGCCTCACCTACACCGTAAAGGTTGAGTTCTACGGCAGCGACGACACGCTCCTCTATTACTCGAACGAGTATACCTGCATCGCCACCATGACCAGCTCGAATGCGCTGGAACGTGAAACGATGAACGTTACGCTTCCCGACGGCCTTACCAAGCTGAGCGTTGCCGGCTACTCCACTGAAAACATCAATCACTGGGGTGACGGTCTTGTTGAATACCTCTTTGACGGCGATACCACCGGCACCAAGATGGGTGGCGGCAAGGGTGACGGAGATCCTACCGTTTACTTCACCCTCACCGAGGCAGCTACCGTCAGCTACTTCACCTTCACCACGGGCGGTGACACCGGTAGCTATACCGACCGTAATCCTTACGGCTTTACCCTTTACGGCAAGGTCGGTGATGACTGGGTCGTTTTGGCCGATATCCGCGACAACCAGACGCAGACCACCGGCTTTGCACCTGCAGACTCCACACCTTACAGCTATGCGACCACCAATCCTACCGAATGCACCGAGTATAAGGTCGTTCTCTACACCGGTAACGCATTCCAGCTCAACGAGCTTGAGCTCTACGCAGGCTGATCCTGACCAATAAAAAAACACCGCTTCGGCGGTGTTTTTTCGTTGTGTAACAAAAACCCCGCCATAGGATGACATCCTTAGCGGAGAATTTACAATTTACCAAAAGTGCAAGCATCACATCTGACCGGTCAAATACTATATGGGCTAAGCCCAAACCCCTGTTACAAACAGAAAGAGAAAACATGCAAGACGAAAAATTTCTGTTGGTGATGTTTTTGCTGACGCAAACGTGATGTTATGCTACGCATAATGATGTTGCTCGCGAATTGCTGTGCAATTCTTTGCTCGCAGTGATGTGATGTTTGCCCACTGTGCCGAAGGCACAACATCATTCACGCAGTGAACATCACTGCCGAAGGCAACATCACTTGCCCGCAAGGGCAAACATCGTTCAGCGTGAGAAACACGGACGGGCTACATGTAAAAACAGCACGGAATGCCCTTCGTTTCTTGACAAAAGGCGTTTGATGAGGTATAATTAAAGCAAGAAATCGGGAAGGGTTGTGAGACATGTGGGAAAGAGTATGCTGTTTGTGGGGGATCTTGCGATCGAGGTGCTGATGAAGCTCAAGCGCATGCCGTCGCCCGGCGACGTCCTTGATGAGGACGCCTATCTCTTTTTGCCCGGCGGCCCTGCGGGGAACGCTGCTCTCGCCGCGAGCTATTTCGGCGTTGACGCCGCTCTTTGCTCCCGTGTTGGCAAGGACGGAAACGCTTTAAGACTCACGCGCTTCTTTGAGGCAAATCACGTCAATATTGACTGCGTGTTTACCGAAGCGGCATCGCAGACAGGCATGACTGTCTCCTTTACCGAGGACGCCTACGCCGAGGGACGCACGGTGCGCTACCGTGCCGCCTCCGCCAAGCTCTCCGCCTCCGATCTTGAAGCTGCCCTCAAGACAAGACCTGACGGTGTCTTTCTTTCCTGTGAGGTTGACGGCTATATTGCAACGGCTGCTGCGGCAGGCTGTGAGGCACTTGGAATACCGCTGTATCTTGACGCAAGCGAGGAACGCCTGCTTCGCGCGTTGTCGGTAAAGGGGGCGCGTGTGAAAATGCTGTACACCACCGACCGTGCTGCTGAAAGTCTTACCGAAATGACCGCGCGTGACGTGGGCAGTGCGCTCAAATGCTGTCTGACGCTCGGGCAGCGTATCGTTGCCGACGTTTACGTTATCCGCATGCGCAATCGCGGTCTTTTCCTCTACGACGGCAGAACCTACAACATTGTCATGGCGACCGACGCCAATGAGGTAGCGCCCAAGATCGGCTTTGCCGATGTGGAATCTGCCGTGCTTGCTTCGGTCTATCACCGACAAGGCGATCCCTACAACGCCTGCGGTATTGCCGTCATTGCCGACATTCTTGCACGTGAGGCGACAGGCTTCCGTATTCCCACGAGCAGTCATGTTGCCGCGTATATCCGCAAATACGGCTTGAATTATAAGATCTGACGCTTTTAACCTGAAGCGTGCATTTTGTAAAGAACTGAAGCTTAAAAAAGGACGATGCCCTATGGACTATATTTTAAAGGAAGGCTTATTTGCCTCGGCAAACGGAACGAGCAATATTTTTTACCGCATACTGACGCCGCGCTTGCCCTCTGTGGGCGTGGTATTTATCCTGCACGGTATGATGAGTCATAGCGGTACATATCTCGGCTTTGCCGAGGAATTGACGAAGGAAGGCTACGCTGTTTGTCTCTACGATCAGGCAGGGCATGGCAGAAGCGTTGGTGAAGGAGAGAGCTTCGGCACGTTTGCCGCCGCGAACGGCGACGTTGTACTGATCAAGGATCTCGGCAGCATGGTGACGCTTATGAGAAAGCGCTTTCGTCATTTGCCCTTTTTCCTCTTGGGACATAGCATGGGATCGTTCGTGGCGCGTGCCTACGTTGCCTCGCATCCCAACGATTTTGACGGCGCGATCTTCAGCGGTACATGTGAGCGCATGTCCTTTTCCTTTGGCTTGAAGCGAAGGCTCTCGAAGGCGGTGAAGAAAGCCGGAAGAGCCTACTCCAAAGAGGTGGAGGAGATCATGATCGGTGATTATAAAGCCGCTTTTCCCGAGGAGGGCAGTTGGATAACGACAAATCCTGCCGCCTTTGACAGGGACGATCCTCTGGCAGGGCATCCGATGCTTGCCGATGCGTATCACGATATGTTCCGCCTGATCGAGTACGTTTCCTCCGATGAATGGCTCAAGGACTATCCCAAGGGTATGCCGACCTTCTTTATCTCAGGGGAAAGAGATCCGCTTGGCGGCAGAGGGGAAGGGATCGTCGCCCTTGCCGACGACCTTGTCGAAAAAGACGCTTCGGATGTCGTTTACCGCATCTATAAAGGCGAAAAGCACGAGACGCTCGGCAGCTTATCCGACGCCTTGGTACGTGCCGATCTTCTCTCGTGGCTGAACGAAAAACGGCAGGCGCAGATCGCGCTTGACACCATGGGCTTTTAAGGAGAGTCTGTTATGACCTATAAACGCTATCTGGGCATCGATTACGGCGAAGCGAGGACAGGAATCGCCGTCAGTGATCCGACCGGCATGATGGCACGCGGCGTGGGAACGGTTCGTACCCGCCGTGTGGAGGTGCTTCTTGAAAAGATCAAGGCATATGCCGATGAATACGACGTTGCCGCCATCGTGGTGGGCAATCCCATCAATATGAACGGCTCGCGCGGCGAAAAGAGCGAAAAAGCCGCCGCCCTTGCCGAATGGATCAGAGAGTTTTGTCAAAGAGAGGTGATCCTCTACGACGAGCGCTGCACCACCATGCTGGCGCACCGCATACTCAACGAGACGGACACGCGCGGCGAGAAGCGCAAGAACGTGGTCGATACGCTGTCTGCCGAGATCATTCTGCAGAATTATATCGACAGCATCCGCTGAGGCTTTTTTCACTGAATAAGACGAGAATATCCCGTCAAGACTAGTTCTGTAAACGTCTTGACGGGGTATTTATTATGAAGAAAAACACTTTTACGAAACGCTTTTTAACCCTCTTCTCGGCTTTTTTACTGCCGACATTGATTCTTGCGGTGCTTTTGCCTCTGCAGGAGTCCTATGCGATCTACGACGGCGTGATCCGCCTGCACGTTCTGGCAGATTCGGACAGCGAAGAGGAACAGGCGCTCAAATTGACCGTGCGCGATGCGATTCTTGACGAGATGAGCGACGCATTCAACGGCTACACCTCAAAAGAGGATGCGGAGAAGACCTTGGCGGAAAAGCTTGACGAGATCGAGGCCATTGCCGAAGAGACGGTCAAAAAAGAGGGCTACACACACGATGTCACGGTCACGCTCTGCCGTGAATACTATCCCACGCGCGAATACGAGGGTATGCGTCTGCCTGCGGGGGAGTATCTTTCTCTGCGCGTCCTCATCGGAAGCGGTGAAGGACAGAATTGGTGGTGCATGGTCTATCCGCCGCTCTGTACCTCCTCGGCAAGAGCAGACGAGGCACTCAGCGAAGCAGGCTTTACACCTAATCAGGTACGCCTTCTCACAGAGGAAGAGGAGACGGAATACGTTCTTCGCTTCAAGATCGTTGAAACGGCATCCGAATTTGCAGAGAAAGTGAAGGGCTTCTTTACGCGATGAAACATTCAACCGATCCGCGAGGCGAAAACACGGTCATCAAGGGCTGTCAGAAGCGCATGATCAAAATCAAATGTCACAAGAGCCAGGCGTTTGAGGAGGCCTACTTTATCCTCAAGGACAGCGAGGAGGAGGCGGATGCCACCTGCGATATTGTGCGCGAGGCGGAGCTTCTTCTCGAGGAGGACGCAAAAAAGAGCTGCCGCCGCTTCTCCTTCGGTTGGAGCGAGGTGCTCTTTTTTGGGGCGGGCATACTGCTGTCGGCACTTTTTTTTGCTGTCCTGAAGCTTTTTTGGTGAGTTGTTAACTTTTTGAACACATTGAGGACACAGTGTGTTCAAAAAATAATGCTATAATAAACCGATTGATCGTGTTCGTTCAAACGGCAAGCCATCTTTCGCACGGGGCGTTATGTGCGAAAGCTCTTGCTTGCCCATACATAAAGCCTTTCATTACAAGGCTTTCTTTTCATGCGCTTTTTCGGATTTCTCCAACCGAAAAGGCCGCTGAAGGTAAAGAACCTACCTATAATCACCTATTACCGAAGTCTCTGCTGTGATACCAAGGGGTTTTCTTGCCCTGACGGCAGATCTTCGCAATTGAAAGGATCACTATACGTTATGGCAAAGAAAACGAAAAAGGGCGATCAGCCCACAACCAAAAAGCCCAAGGAGGAGAAGGTCTCCACTAAGGAAAACAAGAAGACTGTCAAGCCTGCCCCTGTGAGGTCGGGCAAAAAAAGGGCTTCGACCCCAAAGAAGAGCTTAGGAAGCACCGCCGGACAGAAGGTAAGCGAGAAGGCTGCGCTTGAAGAGATGCTTGACGACGAGATCGCCATGCTTGATTCTACCGCCAAGACAAAGAGCAAAAAAAGCGGCGGAACACCCAAGAACGAGAAGTCGGGAAAGCCTAAGGCAAGCAAAAAAGAGCCCCAACGCCCCCTTTCGCGCGTCAGGGTGGCTATGCTGGGAGGCATCGGTGAGATCGGCAAAAATCTTGCCGTGATCGAATACGAAAACGACATGATCGTCGTTGACTGCGGTCTTGGCTTCCCCGACGACGATATGTTCGGCATTGACCTCGTTATCCCCGATTTCTCCTATCTTGAGGCTAACGCCGAACGCATTCGCGGCGTCTTTCTCACCCACGGTCACGAGGATCATATAGGCGCTGTTCCCTATCTTCTTAAGAAGCTCGATCTTCCCGTCTACGGCACGCGCCTGACGATCGGTATTATTGAGAATAAGCTCACCGAGCATGCTTTGGCCTTCACGCCCCGTCTTCACGCGGTGAGCGCGGGAGACGTGATCGAATGCGGTGCGCTCTCGGTCGAGTTCATTCACGTTAACCACTCGATCGCCGACTCCTGTGCGCTGGCAATCAATACGCCGCAGGGCTATATCGTCCATTCGGGTGACTTCAAGCTCGATCTTACCCCGATCGAGGGTGAGATCATGGACATCGGCAGACTCAGCGAGCTTGGCAAGGAGGGCGTGACGCTTCTCATGTGCGAATCGACCAACGCTGAGCGTTCGGGTTATACCGAATCGGAAAGAACGGTCGGTAAATCGCTTGACAGCATCTTTTTACGTTATAAGAAGAGACGCATCGTTATTGCAACCTTCTCCTCTAATGTGCATCGCGTCCAGCAGATCATCGACAACAGTACGCGCTACGGCAGAAAGGTGGCGCTCACAGGCAGGAGCATGCTGAATATCATCACCGCCGCCAATAATCTCGGTTATATGAACATTCCCGAGGGAACGCTGATCGACGTTGCAGAGGTCAAGCGCTTCAAGCCCGAGGAGGTGACGGTCATCACGACGGGGAGTCAGGGCGAGCCGATGTCGGCACTCTACCGCATGGCGTATAACGAACACAACTTCCTATCACTCGGCAGTGACGACCTGGTGGTGCTTTCGGCAAACGCTATTCCCGGTAACGAGAAGCTCGTCAATAACATTGTCAACGAGTTTATGAAGCGCGGCGTGGAGGTCTTCCGCGACCCCTCGCTAGGCGTACACGTTTCGGGACACGCCTGCGCCGAAGAGCTGAAGCTGATGCACGCGCTCACGAAGCCGAAGTTCTTCATGCCGATCCACGGTGAATATAAGCATCTTGCGGCGCACCGTGATCTTGCGCGCTCGATGGGGCAGTTGCCCAACCATATTTTCATCGGCGAGCTTGGCAGAGTGCTTGAATTCGATTCAAAACGTGCTACATGGAACAGCTCGGTTCCCGCAGGCGTTCTCATGGTAGACGGCTACGGCGTCGGAGACGTCGGCAACATCGTGCTGAGAGACAGACGCCATCTTGCCGAGGACGGCATTATCGTGGTGACTGCTGCCATTTCGATGGATGCGGGCATCATTCTGAACGGCCCGGAGATCGTCTCGCGCGGCTTCGTCTATATGCGCGAAAACGAAGAGCTGATCGAGAAACTGCGCTCGCTTGCCTATGAAGCGATCGAAAAGGCGCTTGACCGCAACGTCTACGAATGGGGTCAGATCAAAAAGGCGGTCAGCGACGCGATGAGCCGCTATATCTATCAGGTGACCAAGCGACGCCCGATGATCCTGCCGATCATTCTGGATGCGTAACCTCAAAAAGGCAATCAAAAAGGACTGAACGAATTTTCGTTCAGTCCTTTTTCAGGTTTGTTAGCCGTTCAGTCGACCCAAACGCTCTTTTGTGTGATCATCAGGCGGTCAATGGCAAGACCGTCCTCGCGGCCGAGGATCAGAAGGGTGTAGCTGCCGTCCTCTTCCACCGTGATACTGCCGAGGCGGAATACCTTGTACTCACCGCCCGTCAGCTTGAAGTCATTTGCCGACTGTACCTGTGCGCCGTCGAGTGAGAGAATGAGCGAGTCGTCGTTATCCTCCTCGCACTTGACGTAGCCGAAGATCGTGTAAGTGCCTGCCCTCAGCTCAACTGCGAAAGAGAGGCGCGCACTCTGCGATGCGTTCACGTCGGTGGATGAATAGGAGTTACCCGTGTTCGGGCCGAAGTAAACGGCGGAGCCGTATTCGCCCGCGGTTTCCATGAAGCGGTAATTCTGTCCGTCACGGCTGACCTCACTCTTGAAATAGTCGCTGTTTTCAAGTGCCCATTCGGCTTCAAGGATCACATCGCCCTCGTCGTTTGCCGAGGCAGGGCCGTTCGGTGCTGCATATTCGACGTAGGGGCGGATCTCGACCGAGGAAACTGCCCATTTGCCGCCGAAGGTGATCGGCAGCATGCCGTCGCTGACATCGATCACAAAGGCGTATTCACTCGTGCCGCCTGCGGCTTGGTTAATGCCTTCAAGATAGGTGACACCGCCGACCGAGACGGTCATGTTCGATACGGCAAAGCCGCTTGCCGAACGGTCGCCTACCGAGATCGCAACGATATATCTGCCGCTTGCGCCCGGATCGACCGTGAAGGTGGCGCTTGATTCGGAATAAAGGATACCGCCGTCGCGCGAGGAGATGCTGGAGGAGGTGCGAAGTGCCGCGTTCAGACTGTCGAAGCCATCGGTCCAGGCGTAGCGCTTAGTGCTGACCGATGCGACCGTGTTATCAACGCCGATATAGCCCGACTGTGCGGAGGAGGCGTTGACCGTGAAGTCGTAAAGAAGGGTAGCGCCCTCGCCGTCCTTGAAGACGACCTCGTCAAGAGTGAAGGAGGGGGGCACACCGAGGGCGGTCTTTTCATAGAAGACGGTGTTGAAGGTCTCGGGATGACCGAGTCTTGAGGGCGTATCGCTGACGGTGCTTCTTCGGAGCACGATCTTGTCGAAGGCACAGCCTGCGTCAACGAGATAGACGCGCAAGGTATGCCAGCCTGCCGTGCGCACCGTGATGGAAAAGCTCTTGATCTCGTAGTTGTAGCGCACGCCGTTTGACCAGGCGGAGCCCGTGCCGGTATCGACGAGCGATGTGCCGCGGAAGTAGTCGATCGCACCGCCGTCAAGCGTCCAGCCGATGCGGCAGGTCTTATGTATCAAATCGTCTGTGTTGCCCTCGTTCAAGGTAGGAATGCGATAGAATGCACCTGAGAACGTGCCTGCCGAAGAGACGTAGAAGTGGTACTCAAGATAGGGGGAATCAGTCTCGTAGTCGTAGTCGATGCGCGTAAAGTCTGCCGAATGATCGGGGTACGCCTTCATGCTGTCACCGCTGACACCGAGGTTTTCAACGACCCTCCATTCCATGCCGTTCACCGCTACGTTGTCAGAGTAATGCTCGGCCTCGATCGAAATATATCCGTTGACCTCGTAGTAGCCCTTATTGCTCTCGGTCGAGGGGTCGACCGTTTCTTTGGTTAGCGAGAGGGGATAGCTGATCGAGTAGCCGAAGCTGTCGCTGACCGTGAGCTTCAGAGTGGTGCTTGCCGAGACTGCTGCCCACTCGATGCTGATATAGCAGCGCGTTTCAACGCCGACCTCGCCCGTGTAGATGCGTACGCCGTTTTTGTCGGTATAGGAGAGCGTTTGACCGTCGGCTGTTCTGATAATCACCGAAGGCGCTGTCTCGATTCTGAAGGTGGTCCGGGATAGTCCCCTGCCAAAGATATCGAGGAATCGGACCGTGTCGTCAAGGCTGTTAAAGGTCAGCGTGACGGCTGAGGTACCGCTTTGTCCCTCAGCGGCGGCGCCGACGCCGTCTGCGGCAAGGGCGTAGGAGAGGTAGGTGACGTCGGGGGCACCTGTGATGACAGGCGAGCCGTTATCGGTAATATAAGGATCCATGATGCCCTTCCACTTGCCGTTTTGCAGGCTGTTGTAGGTGTTCAGATCCTTCAGGATATTCTGATATGCCTCCTCGGCAAGGGCGGCGTAGGCGTTTACCGAGGTGAAGCGCCCCTGATCGAGATAGAGCTTGTTTTTTTGTGCGTAAATATTCTTTTCAAGCGTGTAGAGAGTTGCGCGGATGCGGTAGAGTACGATCTCGAAGAAGGCATCCTTCTCTGATGCGGGGAGCTTTTCGTAGATCGTGCTGACCTCTTCAAGAATGGCTTCCATCTGATTGATCACGCGCTGTGCTTCGTCACCGAAGGCGTTTATGGCGTATTCGTTGCCCTCGTTATAGCCCTGGAAATCGGCACGGTAAGCGTAGGCGATCTGTAAAAAGTCGCTGTGCAGATCGGCAAGCGTCTTCGCATCGGAAGAAGATAAGGAGAAGGTGCTTGCAAAGAAGTCTTGCATCCACGCCTCAAGGTCATCGCCCGAAACAGAGGCTTCGTCCCACGCGAGGTCGAGAAAGAAGTTGATCGAAAACTCGGCCGGCTTCAGATCGCCAACGTTCAGGATCCACATATCGTCGCTTCCCGCCGTGAAGGACTTGTGCATTTCCTCGTAGATGAGCGAGAGGGGCATAGAGTCGATCCAGAGATAGCTTCTCGGTACGCCGCGGTAGGAGACGTGATAGTAGACGCCACATCCCGCATAGGTCTCAAGCTCGGCATTCGTGGGATACTGTCTGACGTAACCGTAGTTATCGTCTGCAAAGAGAATGATGCAGTCGGAAGGGAGCGAAAGATCGTATTTGTAGTATTCAGCCGCTTCCTTATAGGGGCAGAAACAGGTGGCAAACTCGCGTCTTACGCCTGTCGTTTGTTCGTAGATGTCCTCGTATTTTTCAAGAATGGCGATCTGGGCTTCAATTGCCTGACGCACGACGTCTGCCTTGCCTGCCCAGCTCGTGTCGGTCAGATTGGAGCAGAGGATCTCGGAATCATGCACGCCGCGAAGACCGATCGTGTAGATGTTTTCATACATGTAGTTGGCGGCAACGCGTTCTTCCCAATAGGCGTTCATCGCCTCAGCGTTGACCGTGTAGTCGTAGGAGGACTTCCAATCATTGTTGATCTTCTTGAGATTGTATTTGCCGACGTTTGCTTCGCACCACGGCACCCATTCGGTCTCGTTGTTGCAGAGCAGCATCTCGCAATGGCTTGAGCCCATCACGATGCCGTATTCTCCCGCAAGCTCGGCGTTATAGGCAACACCCGTGTCGGGATTGACGATGGCGTTGAAGGCGTCGGAGGTGGCATGCATCGCAGGCCAGAGCGTGTTTGCCTTGAGTCTGAGAAGCAGCTCAAAGATCTTTCCGTAGATATAGGGATTGGGCGAGCCCTGACTGTCGGTATTATTCTCGTATTGCTTTGCCCATATGGCAGAGGCTTCCTCGTCGTTGATGAAAATACCGCGATATTTTACGTCGGGAGAAGCGACCTCTGTGAGATCGCAGACCGAAAGGCTGAGCGCCTTGTTCTCGGTGATAGGCACGTCAGCCCACCAATACCAAGGGGAGACGCCGATCATCTCGGAGACGGCATAGATGCCGTAGATCGTGCCGCGCGCGTCCGAGCCGGCGATGACGACCGTCTTTTCAGCACCGAGTCCCGCATAAACGCCGATCTTATAGGCTTCCCACTGACCTTCGATCTCGGAAACGTCAAGCGTGCCGCCTGCGATCAGCGAATCGATGAAATCGTTTTGCCCGATCGTGCCGACGATCAGCGTGGTGGAGGTGGCTTCAAGAGCGCCTTTAACGGCAGGGGTATTGCCCGTGACGGCCTTGAAGTCATTCTGCAGATCGCTGAGTGCGCGAAGCACGGTGGCGTATTCGTGTGCTTCATCGGTCACGAAGAGAGGGGAAGAGAGGGTGACCTCACCTGAAAGAAGCACTTCACCCAGTGGCAGATCAAGCGCGGGGGGTGCTTCGGTGGAGTCGGTGGGCGTGTCGGACGTCGAGTCTTCGGCATCAGTCGACGCCGTATCATCGTTTGTTGTTTCGACGGGTGTCGTTGCAGTGGATTCTTCTGACGTCGTGCCTTTCTCCTTGCCGCAGGAGACGGTAAGTGAGAGGGTCAGAGCAAGTAGAAGGAGAAGAACGAGTCTAAAGCTGTGTTTGGTGCATTTCATAGATGAAATCCTTCTTTCTTTGTTCACTATGCATAAAATAAAACGACTATGATAAGGCAAGGTGTGCAACATGCCCTTTGTCTGCTTTCATTATACACGAACACAGAGGAAAAAGCAATTCTTTTTCTCTTTCTTTTAGGGTGCTTAAAGAAAAAAGGGCAAAAATGCGGCTTTAGTCCACATTTGTGACGGCTTTTACATATAAAGTGCCTTGATTGACCGTGAACGAGATATCATGGTCGCCAAAACGCATGTGATAAAGGCGCGCGGGGTCATCCTGATAGGAGGGGCGCGGATCTTCGGCAAGGCAGTCTATGGCACTCGTTCGTTTTTCCTCGGGAAGCTCGGCAAGAAGAGCTTCGGGAAAAGCGACCGCGAGTCGGTGTCCCAGCTGTTCGTCTGCATAGCCACCGATAGCGTCGGGGTGACTGTCAGTGAAGGGAAGGTAAGGCTTGACGTCGTAGATCGGCGTACCGTCGAGCAGGTCTGCACCTGACACGATGAGGTGATCGCCCTCCGTTTCGTTATGCGCCACTGCCATGAGTCTGACCGAGGAGAGACCGATCGAATTGGGACGAAAGGGCGATCGGCTGGCGAAAACACCGACGCGCGTGTTGCCGCCGAGTCTGGGCGGCCTCACGGTGGGGGTGAAGTCCTCCCGGTGAGCGAGTGAAAAATCAAAGAGCAGCCAGAGATGGGAAAAGCCCTCGATCCCGCGCAGGGCGGCGGGATCACGGTATTCGGGAAGAAACACCACCTTGCCGTAGGTCTCAACTCTGCCGCTCTGACGGGGAATGCCGAATTTTTCCTTGAAATCGGTGTGAATATAAGCAATCGGGCGAATCTCCATACTGCCTCCCTGAGCATCTTCTTTTTTTGGTTATTATAGCAAAAAGTCGCTCCTTCTGTCAAGTGGCGGATGCTCCTTGCAAGCGATCGCTTTTTGCGCCTTTCTACCTTCCTTTTCCCGTGGGAATTGACAATTGACTTGGGGTGTGATACAATAAAGCATAAAGGAAATCAACTCCGAGAGGTGCTCATATGTTGACAGATTACAGAAAAGTGACGCTGAAAAGCGGGTATCTGAAGGAGAAGGAGGATCTGAACCGCCGTGTGACGCTTTCTGCCGTTTTTGACAGATTTGACGAGACGGGGCGTATCGACGCTTTTTCCTGCAATTGGCGCGAGGGTATGCCCAACCGACCGCATTTCTTCTGGGATTCCGACGTTGCCAAATGGATGGAGGGTGCAGCTTATATCCTTGCACGCGAGGATGATGACGAATTGACTGCCAAAATGGAGTCGCTTATCGATGGGATCGAGAAAAATCAGGACGAAAGCGGCTATTTCAATATCTATTTCACGGTCTGCGAGCCTGACAAGCGTTTTTATAACCGCGATTGGCACGAGCTTTACTGTGCGGGGCATCTGACCGAGGCTGCGGTCGCCTACTACGAGGCGACCGGCAGAGCGCGTTTTCTCCACCTGATGGAGAAGTATATCGAGCATATCGCCAAGGTTTTTATGGACGAGGGCAAGCCCCCTTACGAAACGCCCGGACACGAGGAGATCGAGCTTGCGCTCTACCGCCTGTATAAGGCGACAGGCAAAAAGCGCTATCTTGATCTCATGAAGCACTTCCTCGAAAGACGCGGTCAGAGCGACAATCACGAGGCACAGATCTTCAACGAGGCGCACTATGCGCAGAGCCATTTGCCGATCCGCCGCCAGAAGGAGGCGTTCGGTCACTCGGTGCGTGCCATGTATCTCTATGCGGGTATGACGGATCTCGCCCTTGAAACGAAGGATGAGGTATTGCTTGATGCCTGTCGCGCCCTTTTTGAGGACGTGACAGAACGAAAAATGTACGTCACGGGCGGTATCGGCTCAACGCATATTGGCGAGGCGTTCACCGTAGCCTACGATCTGCCGAACGCCACCGCCTATACCGAGACCTGCGCCTCGATCGGCATGATCTATTTTGCACACCGCCTCTTCAAGGCCGATCCCACCCATGCCTCGCGCTATCACGATGCAATCGAGCTGGAGCTGTATAACGGCGCGCTTTCGGGTCTTTCGCTTGACGGCGAGCGCTTCTTCTACGAAAATCCGCTTGAGATCAACCTGAAAGAGAGAAACCGCATTACCTCAACGCATGAACGT
>CAZYFC010000024.1:0-15040 GCA_964646715.1 uncultured Lachnospiraceae bacterium | reverse complement strand
C
The DNA here is from genome assembly GCA_964646715.1 of uncultured Lachnospiraceae bacterium. GTDB lineage: Bacteria > Bacillota > Clostridia > Oscillospirales > CAG-272 > RGIG1993. Next base: position 15,039 of record CAZYFC010000024.1, on the reverse strand, counting down.
GCCTCGTTTGACGGCACGATCACGCTGACCGGTCTTCTGCACAAGGAAAACGATAACGGCATCGCGGGTATCGTGGGTCGCATCTCCGGCAATTCTTTGATTGATCATTGTGTTAACAGCGGTGCGATCAAGACAACAGGTGCCGCGAGCAGCAACCGTGGCGCGCAGGGCGGCATCGTCGGTTTCTCTGAAAACTCCACCGTTAGCAAGTGCGTCAATTACGGCGATATCACGGCAGACACTTCTTCTGTTTGCGTTGGCGGTATCGTTGGAAGAACGAATCCTAACGATGGCAATCCCACAAACGTTACTTACTGTGCCAACTACGGTGCTATTACCAAGACGAATAGCGGTGGCGAGCTGGCAGGCGGTATTGCAGGCTTCTTCAAGCAGGGTACACTCCTGTATTGCTACAACGTCGGCACGGTCAGCAACAGTGACGGTAAGTGCGGCGGTATTTTCGGTTATATCAACGCACAGCATCACAACCTCACCCTGAGCTATAACTATAATGCAGGTACCTGCGTTTACGGTATCGGCTACGCCAAAAGCGATACCAATATCACCTCCGAAAAGAACTATTATCTCGCTTCTGCGGCGAGCGGAGACAGTGCATACGGCAGTGATATCAAGGGATTGTTCACCGCTGAAGCGGTGGATGACCTGACGGCTCTCAACGCCGCGGTATTGGCTCTTCCCGAAACGCCCTTCGTCGTTGATCCTGCGCTGAATAACGGCTACGCCGTCTTTGCATGGCAATGCTCTCACTCCGACACCGCCGCCGACTGCGTGGGCACGGTATGCGGTATCTGCGGCGAGCGGATCGACGAGAACGGCTCAGGCGAGCACGCCTTTGGCGATTGGACGACTGTTTCCGATGCAACCGTCCTGACTGACGGCTCCAAAAAGCGGGTTTGCCCGGTTTGTGGGGGCGAAGAGACTGCCGTGATCGACGCCGCAGGCAAGATCACGCCCGTCAACGGCGTTTACAACGTGGAAAACGAAGACCGGATGCTTTGGCTTGCCTATCACATGAATGCAGGCACCGTTCCTGCAAATGCAAACGTGTCCCTGAAGGCGGATATCACCCTGACAAACGGTATGACCTTCATCGACAAAAGCTATAGCGGCACCTTCGACGGCGAAGGACACACCCTTGCGGGTCTTAATTACACCATCTTCAATGCCCTTGACGGTACGGTGAAGAATATCGTGCTGAAGGGTGATATTGACTATACCTCCATTTCCGATTCCAATCGCATGAGAAAGGCGGCTACCGTTGCCTTCGGTGGCACCGGTATGACCGTCGAGAATCTGACCTCCTATGTCAACATTACCTCTAAGGCAGCTGACCTGAACGCAGGCGGCATCATCGGTTATTCCAGCGGCGCATGCACCTTTACGGGTGTAACCTATGCCGGCAACTATTCCATGACCTGGACCGGCAGTGGCGGCGGCCTCGGAATGATCGTCGGTTGGGGCAACGGAAACGGCCTTACCACCACCTTTACCGACTGTGCCTTTACCGGTACCGTTACCCTTAACGGTGAAGCGCCCGACGGAACGCTTCGCGTGGGTGCTATCGCCGGCAACTGTGGCAACGGCACCTACAATTTCACGGGATGCACCAACAGCGGGACGATCACCTACAATATCACCGACGAAAGCCAAGTCGACGCCATTTATGCGGGAGGTATTGCAGGCCGTATCGAGAACAGCTTCAGCATGACCGACTGTGTGGTGGCCGGTACCTCCACCAAAGACGGTATGAGTAATTACGGTGCTTTTATCGGTTATACGAACAACGCAGGCGGCACGATCAAGCACTCTGTCACATTCATTGCAGAGACCGAGTATTCGGATGGAGCTGTCAGCAACTATATCGGCAACGGGAACAAGAGCCATACCTACACCGACTGCTACGGTAAGGACGCTGTTGAGACGATCGGTACCCCCGTTACCATCGGCGGTGTTGCATACCAGCAGTACAACTTCGGTTATCTCAACGCGGCTACCTATGCAATGGAGGATTTCGCCTTCTCCTCGGGCAGCATTACGCAGGTGGATACCGATCAGTATGCCATCGGTACGGACAATTTCTCCGCATTCATCTCCTCGAGACTTTCCGCAACGGTCGGTAAGAACGATATCCGTCTGATCATTGCGGCAAACCGTGCAGGTCTTGATGCATATGAAGCACTTGAACTCACCATCGTCTTCACCAAGAACGGTGAAACGGTCAAGACGCTCACGAGAGACGTGGCAAAGGAGCTTGCAGTTTACACTTCTGCAACTGCCGCAGGCAACACCTATACGGCGGCTGACGGTTCGGTGCTCTTCGGTATCGTCATCACCGATGTTCCCACCAACGCATGGGATACCGTGACAGTGTCCTTGAACGATGAAAACGGCATGTGCACCGCAAGCGGTCAGCAGACTGCCGATAACGTCAGCGTTGCTGAGGAGATATCCTACTCTTGCTACGGTCTTGAGAATCATCACACAAATCTTAATAACCACGCCGCGTGGGTCATCTACGTGTGGAAGACGGATATTATCCCCGGTATTGCAAGTGACGGCTATACGGTTGACGTTGTTGTGAACGGCACGACCTATACCGTTCAGGATTTTGACAACCTGGGATTTGAATCCGGTGCGGGCTATATGCGACTCGACCTTGAGACGGCAGGTGTCTCCTTCATGAAGGGTGATTCGCTGACCGTTTCCGTAAAGATCTACGACGCTGACGGCAATTATCTGTATTACACGGCCGATTACACGGTTACGTCGGGAATTTACACCACTGATTATCACGTCGTTGATCTTCCTTCTGCCGATGAGCTTGAAAAACAGACGCCCGTTTCGTATGACGACGACCTCAGCAACTGGGGTGACGGTAAGATTGAATACCTCTTCGACGGCGACACGACCGGTACGAAGATCGGCGGTAACACGAGTAACGGCTCGTTGACAATCACCTTCTCTCTCAGTGGGGCAAAGAAGCTGACCTATTACACGCTTGTTACCGGTAAGGATACTGCAAGCAATACTTCCAGAAATCCTCTCGGCTGGATCCTCTACGGTAAGGTCGGTGAAGAGTGGGTCGTTCTCTCCGACGTCAGCACAAAGAGCGGTATGCTTGCAGTCAACTCCACCGCTTATAGCTACAAGATCGATAATCCTCAGCTCTGTCAGGAATATAAGATCGTCTTTGCAGTAAACGGTACGTTCCAGATGAACGAGCTGGAGCTTTACTCCAAGGCAGGCAATACTGTGGATCTTCCTGCGAACGCCGTTAAGCAGACGGTCGCTTCTTACTCTGCGGATGGCATTTCCGCCAGCAGCAATGAGTCGGTTGATATGCTGTTTGACAATGCTGACGGTACCAAGCTTTGCGGTAGCGTATCGGGCGATACCTTTACCGTGGAATTCGCTTTGAGTGAGGAAACCACGATCAGCTATTACACCATGACCACAGGTGGCGATACTGCTTCCTATTCCAACAGAAATCCCAAGGCCTGGACGCTCTACGGCATGGTTGACGGTAGTTGGGTCGAGCTTGCCAGTGTCAGTGCTCCTACCGGACTTGAGGCGGCCAATGCCAAGACCTTTGCTTATGAGGTCACGAATCCCGCTGCTTGCAAGGAATATAAGATCGTCTTCACCAAGGACGGCGGTCTTTTCCAGATGAACGATCTTTCGGTATACACGGCATAATGCGGTCGTTCGGCGCTTGAACGCTGATCGCTGATCATAAAAGGATCCCATAAGCCTCAGCGTGATGCTCCAAGCGGAGCATCACGCTGAACGGTGTTTGCCCTTGCGGGCAAGGGATGTTGCCTTCGGCAGTGATGTTCACTGCGTGAATGATGTTGTGCCTTCGGCACAGTGGGCAAACATCACTAACAGAAAAAAAGAGAAAACATGCAAGATTTTTCGTCTTGCGTGTTTTCTCTTTCTGTTTGTAACAGGGATTTGGGCTTAGCCCATACTTGCATTTGACCGGTCAGATGCGATGCTTGCACTTTTGGTAAATTGTAAATTCTCCGCTAAGGATATCAGCCATTCGAGAGACCCTGATTTTTTTGTTAAGGCTGCACCCGGCGTTCACCTTTTGGTCATGCTGTGAGACAGCCCCTTCTTCTTGTATAATCGTGTCTTTCTGCGACTGTACGGCTTTTCGTACGGGCAGCTGCCTATTCTTCTGAAAGATAGCCGTCAATACCCTTGGCAAGAGCCTCGGCGTAGCCTGCCTGCCATGTGTCGCTCGTCAGATTGGCAAGGTCGGTGGCGTTTGTCAAAAAGCCGCATTCCACAAGCACCGAGGGGATACCCGTTTTCAGAACGGCAAGCTCCTGGGTGTAGTAGTTGTTCTTTTTGGCGAGATAGCCCGCCTCGTAAACTGCGTTGATCAGGCTGTTTGCAAGATCGATCGACTTGGCGTTATAGCCCGCGTCATAGTTGCGAAGTATGTAGTAGCGCGAGCCATTGACGCTCGCGTTGCTGAAGGTGTTGCAGTGGATCGAGATGACAAGGTCGATCTCGCTTCTTTGCTCGTAGAGAAACTCGTTTCGTGCGTTGACGTTGAAGATGGGGGAGGTGCTGAGGTATTTGTCGTCGGGCAGATTTGTGCCGTCATGCGTAAGAATGACGTTGTAACCGAGCGCGTTCAGCGCGTCCTTCAGCTTTAAGGAGATGGCGAGATTGACGGTACTCTCGTATACCTCGCCGCTTGTATCAAGTGCGCCCGGATCGTTGAAGCCGTGTCCCGGATCGATGCAGATCGTGGGTGCGTCGGGGGAGATGGCAACCGGGGCATCTGTCGTTTCAGTCGTGGTGGAGGGGGGGACGGTGTCGGGCGTTTTTTCGGTGGTCAGGACGGCTGTGACGGCGTTTGTAGTCACGGGCGTTTCTTGCGTCGTGCCCTCGGCGTCGGTCGTTTCGACGGTACTGAGCGATGTTTCATTCGCAGCCGTTGATTCTTCGCTTGTGCCGAGGAGAGGCAGTCCTGAGAACTGTACGTCAAGATAGATGCAGACACCGAGTAAAACGATGATAAAGATCAAAAGAAATATAATGATCCACGTCATCACGGACTGACTCAAGCTTTCCCCTCCCTTGCTGCAGACTATAGCAATTATATACTATTTTTTGAGAAAATAAATGAACAAGTTGTAAATTCAAGAAGAGCTTTCCATACCAAAACACGGAATATATGGAAGAAAACGGTAAAAAGCCCCTGCAGGGAAGAGTGGCTTTCCTTCCAAGGAAGAAAAGAGCTTCAGTCTGCCTGCAGGGGAGGGTGAATGAGGCTTAAAAATGCTTACGCATGCGCTCAAGCGCGCCTTTTTCAAGCCGCGAGACCTGCGCCTGTGAAATGCCGATCTCTGAAGCGATCTCCATTTGCGTTTTGCCCTTGAAAAAGCGCATGTCGATGATCTTACGCTCCCGCTCACTCAAATGCTTGAGCGCCTCCTTGAGCGAGAGTGTCTCGAGGAGGGTGTCGTTGCAGCAGGAGAGGTCGCTTAACTGATCCATGATATAGACGTTGTCTCCCGAGGAGGAATCGGAGTAGATCGGCTCGTAGAGCGAGACAGGCTCAACGATGGCTTCAAGCGCCTCCGCGATCTCCTCAGGCGTGCGCGGATCGCCCGAGCGCTCAAGCTCGGCGGCAATCTCCTTGACCGATGGCTCGCAGGACATCTTACGCATGAGACGGTCTCTTGCCTGAAGCGCCTTATAAGCGGTATCGCGCATCGAGCGCGACACGCGGATGGCGTTGTTATCGCGCAGATAGCGGCGGATCTCACCGATGATCATCGGGACGGCGTAGGTGGAGAATTTGACGTCAAGCGTGACGTCGAAGTTGTCCACCGCCTTAATGAGACCGATACAGCCCACCTGAAAGAGATCGTCCATATTCTCGCCACGTCCCGTGAAGCGCTGGATGATGCTAAGCACGAGCCTCAGATTTCCGTCGATCAGCTCCTGCCGCGCCGCCTTATCGCCGGCTTTAGCCTTTTCAAGCAGTCGCTTCTTCTCCTCATCGGTCAGGGTTTTCAGTTTCGACGTGTTTACACCGCAGATCTCGACCTTGTTATAATACATAACGCCCTCGCTTTCTTTCGCTTGGGATTTATCCCGCTAGAGAAAGTATTGCCGCTATGCTTCTTGCTTTATGCGATAACCTGCCGTGGCTATTTTTGGAAAAGATGGCCTGCGACGGCAATAAAAATACCACCCGCCGTGGCGGGTGGTACCGAACGCTGCCGTTTTACCAATTGTCTGCGTTCTTGTCCTCGGGAATGACCTCGTTCATTGCGGCGATCGCGCACTCGATCATCGAATCGTCGGGTTCGACGGTGGTGATGTGCTGCAGCCATACGCCGGGGGCGGAGATGATGCGCGTGAAGAGATTGTCCTTTCTGCCCGCGAGCTTGATCAGCTCGTAGCCGATACCGATGGTCAGAGGAAGAAGGGCGATCTTGATGATGACTCTCAGCCAGGTGTCGATCGTGGCGGGGATGAAAAAGCCGAGCAGGATGCTCACGAGCAGAACGAGAATGATGAACGACGTGCCGCAGCGGGGGTGGAAGCGTCGCTGTGTACGCACGTTTTCAACCGTCAGTTCAAGACCTGCCTCGTAACAGAAGATGGTTTTGTGCTCCGCGCCGTGATACATGAACACGCGGCGGATATCCTTCATCAGCGAAACGAGTGCCATGTAAGCAACGAGAATGATGATCTTGAGGACACCCTCGAATGCCGAGCGCAGAAGATTCATGCCGTAATCATCGGGGGCAATTGCCGAAACGTCGATGCCGACGAGCCACGCAAAGCCCTTGAAGATGTAAGAGGGAAGGGCGATGAAGAGTCCGAGGGCAAGAGCTACACCGAGGATCACGCCGATGATCATCACGACGGTGGTGGTCGCGCCCGCACTGTTTTCTTTTTTGGGCTTTTCTTTCTTTGCTTTCTCATTTGACGCAGGCGCTTCCTCAATCACCTCGGGGGTGTCGGGCGTTTCGGGAATAGCCTCGGTCACCTCGGGGGTGTCGGGCGTTTCGGGAATAGCCTCGGTCACCTCGGGGGTGTCGGGCGTTTCGGGAATAGCCTCGGTTACCTCGGGGGTATCGGGCGTTTCGGGAATAGCCTCGGTCACCTCGGGGGTGTCGGGCGTACCGTCAGCCGCCTTAGCCGCTGCCTTAGCCGCCTTAGCCGTTCTGTCAGCTTCCTCTGCATCGGCAAGGGCAATGTCTGCCGAGCGCATCAGATACTTATAGCCGCCTGCCAGTGACGAGCCCATATTGACGATGCCGCGCAGGAAGGGGATCTTCGAGATCCGGGAAGGCGCCTTATTCGTGTTGGTTTCAAGAATGATCTCTCCCTTGGCATTACGGACTGCCATGGCGGTCTTTTCAGGGCCGCGCATCATGATGCCTTCCATCAGCGCCTGACCGCCGATCGAGGTCTTCTTGCAGGGAGGACAGGTGTTCTTTTTATTTTTTGCCATGATATACCTACTTTTTTTCTGCAATTTGAACTAATTATACACCTAAGATGTGAACGGTGGGTGAACAATCCTCACAATGCGACAACTTTTTTCTGTTAAACGGCGAAAAAACTTGACATAAACTGTTTTTTTGCTATAATGGTGAATGTATTGCTTACAATTATCGGAGACAACCATGAAACAAAAGCAACTGACGGCAGTGATCCTCGGCGCAGGACACCGCTCGTTGATCTACGGCGACCTTTCGCTTCAGTGTCCGGACAAATTAAAGATCGTTGCCGTTGCCGATATCGACCCCGACAAGGCGCACGCCGCCGCACGCCGCTACGGCGTTCCCGAAGAACGCGTTTACGGCAGTGTGGAAGCACTTGCGGCTGAGGGAAAAATTGCCGATATCGCGATCAACGGAACGCTTGACGAGGTGCATGTCAAGACGAGCCTGCCGCTGATCGCGCTTGGTTATGATATTCTGCTTGAAAAGCCCTTTGCCACGAGCCGCGAAGAGCTATGGACACTGTACTGTGCCGCAAAAAAACATAACAGTCGCGTGTTTATCTGCCACGTTTTGCGCTATTCTGCCTTCTACCGCGCCATTTGCCTTGCACTGAACGAGGGCAAGATCGGTAAGATCGTCAGCATCAATATGGCGGAGGATATCTCGCGCCATCATATGGTCGTTTCATACGTGCGCGGTCAATGGAATAACGAAACGCTTTCCGCGCCGCTTCTGCTCGCCAAATCCTGCCACGATATCGACCTCATGATGTGGCTTATGGGCAAGGATCGCCCCGTAAACGTCTATTCTGTAGGCAGTGACTTCGCCTTTCAGCTCGGAATGGCGCCTGAAGGCGCGGGCACGCGCTGTCTTCTTGACTGCCCGATCGAAAAAGAATGTCCCTATTCTGCCGCCAAGCAGTATCTCGGCAAGGACTTTTCGCATAGCTACTACGTTTTCCAAAAGGATGGTATGAGCGACGAGGCGCGCTACGAGGCGTTGAAGTGCGATAGTCCCTACGGCAGGTGCGTCTGGCATTGCGATCACAAGGGTGTCGACCACCAGAGCGTGACGGTCAGCTTTGCAAGCGGTGCCGTGGGCATGTTCACCCTGACGGGCGGCGCGCCGAGAGACGAGCGCCGCATTCATATTGTCGGTACCGAGGGCAGTATCACAGGCATTTTCGAGGAAAACGCCTTTGTTTTGAGACGCTTTGACGCCAAAAACGGCTATACGGAAGAGGTCATTCGGTGTGACGTACCTGCCGCGACGCTTCACGGTGGCGGCGACCGTGCATTGGTGCTTGATTTTTGCAGCTATATATGCAGCGGGGAGCGTTCGATCTCCTGCTCTGAGCTTGGCGATTCACTGGCGGGACACCTTACGGTCTATGCGGCAGAGGAATCGAGAAAAAGCGGCAAGGTCGTGCCGATCGAGCTTTGATCGGTCTGTTCTGTACACGCAAAACGCCCTTTCATCCTATGACAGGTGGATGAAAGGGTGTTTTTTATGCCATCGTTTTTTTCAGGGGAAGAAAAGCATTTTTGCGCCCATCACCCGGCGGCATCTCAAGAAAGATAAAGAGAAGCACGGTGAGAAGCTCGTAGGGGATCGGGCAAAATTCGCCCGGATTGACCGTCGACATCAGAAGGATGCCTGCATAAGAAAGCCCGAGCGCCAAGGAAGAGAGGTTTTTGTCGGCAAAGATCAGGCGTATTCTTCCGAGAATCTGATAACCGTATGCCAGAATGCCGACCGTACCCATGCTGCCAATGATCTGGAAGGGCATCATGTGATACCAATTTGCCGCCCCCGACACGGGGGAATAATACTCAAAGTTGCCTGTATAGCCTATCCCCTGTCCGAAGATCGGGTTGGCGAGAAAATCAGCCACAGCACGCTTCATCAGTCCGACGCGCGGCTCATTTGAGGAAATAAACCGACCGTCGCCCATCGAGCCAAACAGGTCGGAGAGCTTCGGGAAGAAGAGGACAACGCCGATAATGCCGAGTGAGAGAATGCCGATGGCGGCATAGCGAAGAGGTTTATCATGCCATGCGACGTAGAGAAGGCAGAGGAGAAGCTCCAGAAAGCCCATAACGAAGCCGCCGCGTGAGCCCGTCATAACGATAGCGAGATAGAAAAGAAAGCCGGAGAGGATGTGCAGTCGGTGTTTTGTGAGCGCGTAATAGAAGGGGATCGGCAGATAGAACATGAGAAGCGTCGAGAGGTTGTTCGACCACTGAATGTTGATGCCGCCATTTTCAAGGATCTCTTTCAGATTGATCGCGTAATGCGAAAAAAGCATGAACACGCAGAAAAAGCCCGCGATATAAAAGGTGGCGAAGAAGCGTTCGCGCAGGTCGTAGCCCTCCCTTGGCAAAAACTGCGATTTCATGAGAAGATAAGCAGCCAGCATGCCGATGCCAAGCCCGAGGACGTAGAAGATCGACGTAGGAGAGAAATATTCCTCCGCCGTGATCGAAAACGCGCCGCCGACGGTGATCGAAAGAGCCACGGCGGCAATGCCGAGGTAGGACTTGCCGATCGAAAGAGGCTTTCTGTAGGCGATGAAATGGAAGAGAAGCGCGGCGATCGGAATTACGGCAAAGGGCGCAAAGACGATGAAGGTGTCAAAGGAGTTATAGCACTTCAGAATGAAGCTGCAGACGAGCAAAAAGGGAAGCGTGGTGACCGTAATATCATCGCAGAGGACAAGCAGGACAGAGAGAATGCCGATGAAAGCAAGCGCACCCCATACCTCGCCCTTTACAAGCACAATGAGGGCGGCAAAGGCAAAGAGAATAAGCGAAAAGGCAAGACTGCCGCAAAAACGGCGGCATGCCGCGAGCGTCTTATTCATTTTGATCCCTCCCATCCGTCATGGTATCTTCATTATAGTCGAAGGAGAGTCTTTTGTCAATCGTTTCGGCAGGCTTTGCTTTCAAAAAACGGCTGAGTAGTGCGTAAAGCCCTCTGATAAAAAGCAGGATCCCGAAGGAGGCAAGCACCCATATCAGCGAAAAGGGCAGGCAGATCTGCCCGCGAAAGTTCAGCGGCATGTCGCTGTAATCCCAGATGGCAAAGGAAAGGCGGAGATTGTACAGCCAGCCTGCGGCGAGCTCGAAGAGCGTGATGAAAAGACTACCGGAAAGACAGATGAGGCTTTCGGGCAGAGAGAGGGTATCGAGAAAGAGAATGAGAAGAAAGGCAAGCCCTGCCCCAAGCCCCATTGACCAATGTGTGGGGGAGTGGCTTATGAGAGTCTTATAAAGCTTTTCAATGAGAAGATAAAGGAAAAAGCCGCAGGAAAAGCTGAGCGCACAAAATGAAAAGAGCACGTCGGGGCGTTTGGGCAGACGCTTGAATAATCGCTTCATGGTTTCTCCCACTTCGGGCAAGAGTCATTGGCGTTAGTATGCCCTTCAGGATGATATTCACGCGTTTTTTTGCAAGAGGAAAACCTTTCCTTTCAAGCGAAAAATGCGCCTGATGCAAAACAAGAGCATTCTGAGTGCCTGAAAGGACTTGCGAAAAAGCCTCATATGTGATACTATATGATAAAGACGCAAAACAAGGGGGGATCGCCATGCAGACACGAAGAAACAGCCTTCGCTTTTTGGCGCGCAGCGCCTTGATGGCGGCGATCCTTGCGATCCTCTCACCCTGGAGCCTGCCGCTTGGCGCACTCCCCGTCACGCTTGCCGTTTTTGCCCTCTTTCTCGTCGCCTCGCTTACGCCGCCGCAGGTGGCATTGACCGCAACGGCGATCTATCTTTCCCTCGGCGCGTTGGGGCTTCCCGTGTTTTCGGGTTTTTGCGGCGGTGCGGGGGTGTTCGTCGGCTTGACGGGCGGCTTTTTGTGGGGCTATCTTCCTGCTGCGGGGCTTGTCTCGCTCTTTGCCGGCCGTAAAAAAAGCAGAACGCTTTTTCACCTTCTCGGCATGCTGTTGGGGCTGACCGTTATCTACGCTCCGGGCTGTCTTTGGTTTGCTCTGGCCTCCGAGGCAAGCTTTTCCGAGGCACTTTCAGCCGCTGTGTTGCCGTTTCTGCTGCCCGATCTTGTGAAGATCGTTGCCGCAACGGCACTTGCCGTTCCGTTGAAACGGCGTCTGGGCGGCTTTTTTGAATCAGACTGACGCGTTCAGGGCGTGTTTTTGAAGAAAATCGGATCCTGAAAGGAGACTAAAATATGAAGGCTTTGATCACAGGCACTTCGCAGGGCATCGGCAGAGCAATCGCTCTCTTGTTTTTGGAGAAGGGGCATACCGTCGTCGGTATCGACCGAAGGGCGGCAAGCATCGAATGCTCCGACTATACGCATATACTCTGCGATCTACGCGACAGAAGACGTCTTCCCGATATTGACGGCGTGGAGATCCTTATCAATAACGCAGGCACGCAGAACGAGGCGGATATCGATATCAATCTGAAGGCGTTGATCGATATTACCGAGCGATACGGTGTTCAGCCCCATATCAGATCGATCCTGAATATCGGCTCGGCAAGCGCACATACGGGCGCGGAATTTCCCGAATACTGCGCCAGCAAGGGCGGCGTCCTTGCCTATACGAAAAACGTGGCAATGCGGATCGCGCCTTATGGGGCAACCTGTAACAGCCTTGATCCCGGCGGCGTTCTGACCGAGCTGAACGCCTGCGTGATAAACGATCCCGTGCTTTGGAGCGAGATCATGAACGAAACACCGCTGAAGCGGTGGGCAACACCCGAGGAGATCGCTGAATGGGCGTATTTTCTCAGTGTGACGAACCGATTTTGCACAGGGCAGAGTATCGTTGTGGACGGTGGCGAGTCGATCAATTATCGCTTCGTCTGGACAAGAGACGAATAAAAGGCGGTCCATGGGAGGCGCTTGGCTCAAACGCCTGCCGCTCAGCCTGTTATCGACAGGAGGAGGTCTCCTCTTCGCCCGGAAAGCTTGCCACCAAACGAGCGCCCAAAAAGTCTCCCGATGAGCGACCCGACCTCGCTTTGACTGTGATAGGATAAAGTCACAAGACGAAGGGAGGCTTTCACAATGAAAAACAATATCACCGAGATCGTGTGTATTCTTGATCGCAGTGGCTCGATGGCAGGGCTGGAGGATGACACAGTCGGCGGCTGTACGGCGCTTCTCGATGCGATCGGCGGCGCGCTGCGGTGGCGATCTCGACGATACAGATTGGCGCAGAAACATCGATAAGGATAGAAAGAGAGGAAAGAAAAAGTGATCGGAGCAATTTTCGGTGATATCGTCGGCTCTGTCTATGAGTTCAACAACATCAAAACAAAGGCGTTTACGCTGTTTGGAAAAAGGTGCGACTTTACCGACGACACTGTCATGACGGTGGCGGTTGCCGACGCCTTGATGCAACTGAAGAGGCCGATAGACCTCGATGTCTTCAAATCGGCACTCGTCGAGGCGTTTCATCGCTACGGCAAGCTGTATCCCGACCGTGGCTACGGCGGTCGCTTTGCGGAGTGGCTGATCAACGAGGAGAGGACGCCCTATTACAGCTATGGAAACGGCTCTGCCATGCGCGTCTCGCCCGTTGCGTGGTACGCTACCTCGCTTGGCGAGGCGTTGGCGCTTGCAAAGGCAAGCGCCGAGGTCACGCACGACCATCCCGAGGGCATCAAGGGCGCAGTTGTGACGGCAGGCGCCGTGTATCTTGCACGGACAGGCGCCCGCAAGGAAGAGATCAGAGCGTTCGTCAGTGCCTATTACGATATGCATTTCACGCTTGATGAGATTCGCCCGTGTTATACCTTCAACGAAACAGCGCAGGATACCGTTCCGCAGGCAATGCAGGCGTTTTTCGAGTCGATCTCCTTTGAGGATGCGATACGCAGCGGCGTTTCGATCGGCGGTGACAGCGATACGCTCGCTGCCATCTGCGGTGCAGTTGCCGAAGCCTATTACGGCATGAGCGAGGGGGAGAAAGGCAAGGCGCTCTCCTATCTCGACGAGGGGCTTAGGACAGTCGTCAGCGCCTTCAGACACAGTATATAACGAAATACTGCAGGTGGCGCCAAAACATCGCCTGCAGCAGTTGTTTTTCCTGTTTTGTTCCCTATCTGTTTGCACTTTTTGCCTCTGTTTGCACTTTTTTGCCTCTTTTCTTGACAAAGCGGTCTCATTTCGCTATACTTGGTTTAAGCGTTGAAAAAAAGAAGGAACGGCATTATGAGCGACAATAATTTACACGAGCATCACCGCATGCGCATGCGCGAAAAATACCGCGCAGCAAAGGAAGCGATGCCCGACCATGAGATACTTGAAATACTTCTCTATTCCGTTATCAAGCGCAAGAACACCAATCCCATCGCCCATAAGCTCTGCAAGCGCTTCGGGTCGCTGAAGGGCGTCCTGGAGGCGGATGAGGAGGCGCTCAAGGAGGTGGAGGGTGTGGGAGACGCTACGGCAGGTTTTCTCAAGGAGATATCTTATATTGCCAAGCGATTTTCTGCCAACGATGCGGAGGGCGTGCTGCTCGATTCTATTACCAAGATCGGCGACCATCTCGTCAATCTCTATAAGGGCAAGACGCGTGAGGCGGTCTATCTGCTTATGCTTGATAGTCGCGCGAAGCTTATCGCCTGCCAGAAGCTCTGCGATGGCACGATCTCGTCGTCGAATCTCAGCACGCGTCGCATCGTGGAGATCGCGCTTTTGCACCACGCGCCGCGTGTGATCCTCGCGCACAATCACCCGAACGGTTCAGCCGCACCTTCCGACGACGATATTGTCACCACGCGGTATCTGCGCCGTGCGTTTTCTATGATCGACCTGACGCTTGAAGAGCATTTTATCGTCGCGGGCGACGAATTTTGTCCTGTCATGCTCTATCTCAGGGAGCATTTTCAAACAAATTAATTGACAAAAAGAGCGCAAGACCGCCATGATCCGGGGAAAAGAGGTCGGTTGCGGGGGTGGTACGCTGCAACTACCGCCTCTCGCAAAGCATCTGCACCCCATGCTTTATTCGCCCACGGCGCGGTGCAGGGTAATAAAAGACCTCCCGATGCCTATATTGAAAAGGCAGTGTTCGACAGTCCTTACAGCAACGGCATCTTTGCGCCGAAAAGCGCCGCGCGTCAGGCAACGACGCAGCTGTGAATAAGGGATGTACGGCTTTATCATCGTATAGAAGGCGAGGGCTGCAAAAGACGCCTTTGCAGAGCGTAGCCGCTTTTTGTGCAAAATGCTTTACGGCAAAAAAGCCTGCGACGATCGGAATCGACAGGGAGAATGCAAGCAGCCAGCTTCAAAAACGAGAGCGGAATGAGAATATTTTTCTGAATTTTTTAAAAAAGATATTGACAAACCGTGATACCTGTGCTACAATAACAAGGCTGATTCGGGAAAACCCCTTCAGACAACCGAATCCGACATGAATCTGGGTGTGGCGCAGCTGGTAGCGCGCTACCTTGGGGTGGTAGAGGCCGCTGGTTCAAGTCCAGTCACTCAGACCATAAAATGCAAATCGACTTTTGTCGGTTTGCATTTTTTATTTTGTGCGATTCGCTTT
>CAZYFC010000023.1:0-15365 GCA_964646715.1 uncultured Lachnospiraceae bacterium | reverse complement strand
ATACCCGAGAGCTTTTTATACATACGGAAGTAGTTCTGGAAGGTGATGGTGGCAAGTGTTCTGTTTTCCTTCTGTACCTCCACGCGTTCCTTGGCTTCAATTGCCTGATGCAGACCGTCGGAGAAGCGTCTGCCGGGCATGATACGCCCCGTAAAGCCGTCGACGATCAACACCTCGTTGTCCTTCACAACGTAGTCAACGTCGCGCTTCATGATGCCGTAGGCCTTCATCGCCTGCGTGACGTGGTGTGCGATGGTCGAGTTTTCGGCGTCGGAGTAGTTTTCGATGCCGAAATAATCCTCCACGCGCTTGATGCCCTTGGCGGTCAGAACGACCGAGCGCGCCTTTTCGTCGACGATATAATCGGCATCGGCATCAGAGGCAACCTCATCGGTCGATTGCTTGGCATCGACCTCCTTGATGCGGAACTGACGCATACGCACGACGAGGCGGTCTGTGCGTTGATACATGTCGGTCGATTCCTCGCCCTGACCCGAGATGATCAGCGGCGTTCTCGCTTCATCGATGAGGATCGAGTCGACCTCGTCAACGATGGCGAAGACGTGTCCTCTCTGGGCACGGGACTCCTTGTGTACGACCATATTGTCACGCAGATAGTCAAAACCGAACTCGTTATTCGTACCGTAGGTGATGTCGGCGTTATACGCCGCCTGCTTCTCCTCTTTCGACTGTCCGTGGACGACGAGGCCGGTGCTCAGACCGAGAAAGCCGTAGACACGTCCCATCTCCTCCGCACCGAGGCGTGCGAGGTATTCGTTGACTGTAACGATATGCACACCGTTGCCTGTCAGCGCATTGAGATAGGCAGGGAGCGTTGCGACCAGCGTTTTACCCTCGCCCGTCTTCATTTCGGCAATTCTGCCCTGATGCAGAATGATGCCGCCCATCAGCTGTACGCGGAAGGGGCGCTTGCCAAGCACACGGTCTGCCGCCTCTCTCACGGCAGCAAAGGCATCGGGAAGAATAGCGTCAAGCGTCTCCCCCGAAGCAAGACGGCTCTTCAGCGTCTCCGTCACGCTGCGGAGTGCTTCGTCGGAATAGGCTTTATAGGTGTCGGCAAGCGATTCGATCTTATCCACCGTGGCGGTGATCTTTTTGATCTGCCGTTCGCTGTAGGTGCCGAAGATTTTCGTAAGAAGTCCCATGTTCGTATCCTCTTTCGTTCCGCTGTCGGAAAAACGCACTGCTCTTCCCAACAGTATTTCATTTTAATTATACACCAAAAAAAAAGCAAATGCAATGCCCCATGAGTCGAAAGAACGCTTTCTTTTGCGATAATTTTGTGAATTTTTCCAAAACATTCTGACGACAAGGCCACCCGGGGCAGTTCTCTCTTTCCCGGAAAAGCGGATTTTCCGAAGCACTTCAAAAAGCGGCGAAACGCTCTTTACTTTTGGTTCTTTTTGTGCTACAATCGGTAGGGTGATGAAGCGTATCCCATCCCATCCGCCCGAGAAAAGGCGCTTTCGTTACACGGAACAGCTCAAACCTTTTTCTCTGTCATTCAACACGGACAGTCAAGTCGCAAAACGCGAAAAAGAGGATGCTTTTTCTCAAGGCATTCCCTTTTTTCATATCGATCACAGTCACTTTACGAAAGGTTCTTCCCATGAAAAAAACAGTCTTTTTCCTCATGCTTCTCGCGCTTGCCGTTTTATTCGCCGCCTGCGGCGAAACGCCTGACACAACGCCTGACACAACGCCTGACGTCACCGCGTCGGCAGACACCTCCGCCACGGATGCCTCCACCGGGACAACGGCAAAAGACACCGAAACGGACAGTCCCGCAATCGGCAACGCCTTTACCGAAAAAAGCGGCGAAGAGATGCTCTCTCTTTTGCTGGCAGATATCCCCTCGCTTACCCTCGTCACCGAGTCGATTGACCCGGGGAGCGAAAGCGTTTTCCGCTATCATTTCTTTACCTATTCTCCCGATTCGATCCTTTCCGCCACGATCTCTCAACCGATGATCGGTACAATTCCCTTTTTTGTGGGTATACTAAAGACAAGCTCCGCAAGTGAAGCAGAGAGGCTTGCCGAAGAGATCCTCGATAACGTAGACTACCGCAAGCTGATCTGTGCCGAATACAAAAGGGCGTATACCCGCGCCGTCGGCAATACGGTCGTTCTCATCCTCGACGGCGACGTGACGCGCGCCGACGAGATCGTGGCACGCTTCGACTCTCTTGCGGCTTCATAATTAAGGAGTTGATCGAGGGTTGCTGTTTTCCTCCGCCACCTTTCTCTTTTGCTTTCTTCCACTGACACTGCTGTTATACGCTGTCATTCCGTCAAAAGGCAAAAACGCCCTGCTCTTCGCAGCAAGTCTTCTCTTTTACGCCTTCGGCGCAAGGGAACAAACAGCCCTTCTTCTCTTTTCCGCCTTTTTCAATTGGATGATCGGTCTTGCCATCGGCAGGCTCCGTTCTCAAAAGGGCAAAAAAGCTCTTTTGAGCGCCTCCGTTGCCGTCAACCTGTCCCTTCTCGTCTACTTCAAATACAGCGCGTTTTTTCTTTCACTTGTCGGCATTGCCTTTGAAGCGCCTCTCTTGCCCATCGGCATCAGCTTTTACACCTTTCAGGCGATGAGCTATACAGTCGACGTCTACCGAGGGGAGGTACAAGCCGAAAAAAGCCTTCTCTTTTTTGCAACCTATCTCTGCCTCTTTCCCCAGCTTATTGCAGGCCCGATCGTGCGCTATTCCGATGTCTCGGCAGAGCTTACGGCACGCCGTCATACCCTCGCGGCGTTTTCGGACGGTGCTTTTCGCTTTGCCGTCGGGCTGTGCAAAAAGGTGATCGTTGCCGACAGCCTTGCCATGCTCGTGCTTCTCTTTCGCGAAAACACGCCAACCGTCCTCTTCGCATGGCTTTACGCCATCGCCTTCACGCTTGAGATCTATTATGACTTTTCGGGCTATTCCGATATGGCAATAGGGCTCGGACAGCTCTTCGGTTTTCACTTTCCGACGAATTTCAACTATCCGTATTTTGCAAAAAGCATCACCGATTTCTGGCGGCGTTGGCACATCACGCTCTCGTCCTGGTTCAAAAGCTACGTCTATATTCCGCTCGGCGGCAACAGACGCGGCAAGGTTCGCCTCGTCCTCAACCTGACCGTTGTCTGGCTTCTGACAGGCCTTTGGCACGGAAGCGCCTTCACCTTCCTTCTGTGGGGTGCTCTCTACGCTCTGCTTCTCATTTTTGAAAAATTCGGAGGACTTTCGCTTTTAGGGCGTCTTCCCTCCCTCTTCGGACGGCTCTATACCCTTTTCTTCGTCACGCTCGGCTTCGTGATCTTCAACGCGCAAAGCCTCAACGAGGCATTAAGCGATATCGGCGCTCTCTTCAAAGCGGGCGGTATTCCCTTTGCCGATGAAAGAAGCCTGTATTACCTCAAAAGCTATCTGCCGCTTCTTCTTTTTTCTGCCCTTGCCGCAACACCCTTACCAAAAAAGCTCTTTTCGGGCAGACTGTCCTCTAAAAAAACGGATCCTGAAAGTACACCCTCGCCGCTTATTTCGTGGGGCAAGGCGTTTGCCGTTCTCTTTCTCACGCTGAGTGGGGCGGCGTTTGCCGTCAGCGAAAGCTACCGCCCATTTCTGTATTTTCAATTTTAGGAGACAGGCATGAACAAGATGAAAACCACCCTCCCTCTCGCCCTTTGTGCCGGCATTTTTCTTCTCATCCTCTTCGGAGCGGGGCTCTGGACGCTTCTCTCGCCCGACCCCGACTATCTTGCAAACGAACGGCGCTATGCAAGTCACATGCCGCGCCTCGCTTCAAGCTCCTACGCCTCCGATTTCGAAGACTATCTTGCCGACTCGCTTCCCTTTCGCGAAGCTCTTCGCCGCTACAAGATCGCCTTTTCGCAAAGGATTCTCCTTTTGTCGGACGAAAACGGCGTGTTTCTCACCGAAAACGGCGTGGCAAAGGATCTCTCGCCCCTGAATGTGCCTCTCGTCTTGCAGGCAGCCACCACAGTGGACAGCTTGATCGAGCGCTATTTTGCAGGCAGTGAACGAGTCTTTCTCTCGGTGATCCCCGACAAAGCGTACTTTGCCGAAGGCGACCGTCCCTCGCTCGACTGTGCCGCGCTTTTTACTCTTCTTTCCTCCAATATATCCTCACCGCACACAGACCTTTTCTTAGAAAGCGCTCTCTCGCTTGACAGCTACTACGCCACCGACATTCACTGGAAAAGCGAAGCCATCCTGCCCGTGGCAGAGCAGCTCTCAAAAGCCATGCGGTTTTCTTTGCCTGACAGTTCCCTCCTTTACGGAGAAACGGTGGGTGATTTCGTGGGCACACTCGCCGCACAAACGCCTCTTTCCTCCGACAAGGATTCCCTCACGCTCGTTTACGACAGTCTCGGCGTGATCCGGAGTGCGACCGTGTATTATCCGGACGGAACAGTCGGCAAGGTCTATGACGAAGCGCTGTTTTCGTCAAGCGACGACAAATACAATGTTTTCCTTCGCGGCGAGACCTTACAGGCAGAGCAGCCCCTTGCCAATTTTTTCATACGGATCGAAAGCCCTCTTTCTCAAAGCGACAGAAAGCTGATCCTCTTCCGCGACTCCTTCGCGCGTTCGCTTGTTCCCTATCTGCTGTTTGCCTATTCCGAGATCGTTCTCGTTGATATGCGCGCGCCCACCGCCTTTTACGGCGAAAACGCCGCCTTACTCTCGTCAGACGACTCTACCGATATTCTTTTCCTCGTCAGCGTCCACACCCTGAACGAAACGGCGATCCGCTGACCGAATGCTTTTGGGATAAAACTCTGTTTTTGCGGCATACTAAAGACAAAAAAACGAAAAGAGTCCTTGTATGCCCCATTCACGACGCATCTTTTTACTCCTTCTCTATCTTATGCTTTTCACGCTTCTCGGCGTATCGATCGCATCTCTGCCCGAAGACAGAACGGCAGACGCAAGCGAAACCGCCGCTTCATATACGGAAAATACCTTTTTGCTGCTCGGCATCGACAATGTCTCTTACAGCAGTGACGTGATCCTGCTGGCGCATATCGACTCGGACGGCAAGGCCCTCAAGCTTTTGCAGATTCCGCGCGACAGCTACGTTCCCGCCTACGGCAAGATCAACTCGGTCTTTGCCACTCACTGCAAAAAGGCGCTGGAGGCAGGAAAAACGCTCGACGAGAGCTACGAAGAGGGCGCTTTGGCGCTTGTCTCCTTCCTCGGAAACGCCCTCGGCGTTGGTATAGGCAACTACGCCGTCCTTACGCTTGCCGACTTTCGGTCGCTCGTTGACGGCATCGGCGGCGTGCCGATCAACGTCCCGCAAGCCCTCGACTATGAAGACCCCGCACAGGAGCTCGTGATCCATCTCGAGGCAGGGGAGCAGGTGCTTGACGGCAAGGCGGCGGAAGGACTCGTGCGCTGCCGCTCTGCCTATATCGACGCCGATTACGGCAGAATGGACGCGCAAAAGCTCTTTATGGCGGCTTTTTTCAAAAAGCTGAAATACGAAACGCCGCCGCTTGACATGCTCGCCTTTATCCGTAACGCCCATCGCTGTATCCGCACCGATATCACGCTTTCCCGTGCCTTGTCGATCGGGCGTGCAATCATCACGGCAAAAGGTGACTCGCTCTGTTTTGCCACCCTTAAGGGCTCGTCTCTTCGCATCGGTAAGTCTCTCTGCGAGGTCTTGCCGAAAGAAAGTATTTCTGCCGCCTCAGCCTATCTTGAGGGCGTTTTTTCGGAAGAACAGGCCCAAAAAGCCTTCTGCGGCAGTTCAGAAGCGGCAGAGGCGATCTACCTCGCCCCTGCCGAGAGTCCCTTTTCCCCTCACGCCGCCAAGGAGATTGAGGAGAAGCTGCAAAAGGACGGTTAAAGGGGAAGCGCCTTTGAAAAAAGGCGCCCCCTTAAACCCGCTCTCCTCGTGCCTTCACGCGCCGCATTCGGCGTTTTCTCCCACGCAAAAAATCCTTCGAAAGGAAACCATATATGACAAAAGTTGAGATCTATACAGACGGTGCCTGCAAGGGCAATCCCGGTCCGGGCGGCTGGGGCGCGATCCTCGTTGCCATGGGCAAGGAGAAGGTGCTTTCAGGCGGCGAAGCCAAGACCACCAACAACCGCATGGAGCTCCTTGCCGTCATAAGCGCGTTTGAAATTCTGAAAAGGCCCTGCGAGGTCACACTCTGCTCCGATTCCAAGTACGTCATCGACGGTCTTTCAAAAGGCTGGGCAGAGAGCTGGAAAAAGCGCTCGTGGAAGAAAAGCGACGGAAAAAGCGCCCTGAATCCCGACCTATGGGAGCGGCTTCTTGCCGCCATAGCCCCTCACGAGGTGCACTACATATGGATCAAGGGGCATGCGGGTCATCCCTACAACGAGCGCTGTGACGCGCTTGCGGTGGAGGAAGCCGAAAAATTCCGCTGAAAAGCCCCGAAGGGAGGCAACTGTGGCAGCACCGGACGAAGCGAATAAACGCCACTTATTCGGCATTGCTTTTGACGACCTCGGCAAGGAGGAGGCAGCAAAGCGTATAATCAACATGGCGAAAAACCGTATCGGCGGCTTCATCGTCACGCCGAACGGCAACATCACCCAATACGCTTTGCAAAACGCCCCGTTCTCTTCGCTTCTGAGAAAAGCCGCCCTCACCCTGCCCGACGGCGTCTCAATAACCATTGCCGCACGCTTGCTCGGCAAGTGCTTCGTCAACGGACGCGTGGCAGGCGTCGATCTCGGTGAGAAGGTCCTCTCTCTTGCGGCAGACGAAGGGCTTTCGGTCTATCTCTTCGGCGGCAAGCAGGGGATCGCAGAAAAAGCCGCCTCATGCCTTTGCCGCCGCTATCCGCTTCTGAGGATCGCCGGCTGTGAAAACGGCTACGGCAAAGAGGTCGGTGCCGTTGCCGAAAACGCCCTGAACAGCCGCGCGGATATCCTCTTTTGCTGTCTTGGCTCACCGCTTCAGGAGCTGTTTGCCGCCTCTCTTTGCGATAAACTGCCGATCCCCGTCCTCTGCCTCGGCGGGAGTCTCGATATATACGCCTCCTGCAAGCGACGTGCGCCGCGCTTTTTCCGCGTGATCGGCTGTGAATGGCTTTGGCGCACCTTCACCGAGCCCGGGCGAATTGCGCGTTTACCCGCGCTTTTTTCTTTTTTTGGCAAGATTCTTGCCGCAAAGTGCCAAAAAGCCCTTGCAATACCCGCTCCAAAGGGATATAATGAAAGAAAATAGCCGTTACTCGGCATAACGGCAGGTACACCGAAAAGGGGTTGATCTTTTGAAAAAGAAAACGTCATATTTTTCGATCTTTTCCGTCTCGGCGCTCTTTATGGCGCTGGTTCTGACGGTTGCCATACTATTTATCTATCTCGGTTACTACGACTTTGAACTTACGCTTTGGGCAACGAATACTCCTACCATTATCAAATGGCTGCCTTACTTAACCGTCGTTCTGGTCGCGCTCTTCGCCGTCGCCTTTGCCTACACCGAAAAGCAGGACGGTCTCAAGGCGCCCCTGCCGGGCAAAACGCATACCTGCACCCTGCCCGTGCGTATTGCAAGCGCCACGGTTGCGATCACGCTCGTTTCAACCGTGATCGCCCAGCTTGCCGCCATCGGCTCCTACGACCATCTGCACCTGATCCTTGTTTCATCCTCGGAGGTCTATTCACCGATCGTCGCCGTCATGCATGTTTTCTCTCTGATCGCCGCAGTCCCCGCTGCCCTCTGGTTCATAAGACTTGCCCTCGGAAAAGAGGTCAATGCGATCTATGGCATGGTCACTATCGCCTATCTTCTCCTTTTGACCTTCCGCATCTATTTCGATATGACGACGCTGCTCTCCAATCCCCGCTGGTCCTTCTCGGTCTTCACCGTGATCTTTGCGCTTCTCTTTATGCTCTACGAAACGCGTCTTCTCATCTCGCAAAAGCTCTTCTTCCTCTACCGTGCGCTCTCAGTCACGGCAATGGCTGTGCTTGCCGCATCGGGTATTACGACCCTCGTTCTCAATATGAGCGGCAAGCTGCACGAGGGCATTTCCTGCTTCTACTCCGCCTTTTATCTCGCGCTGGCGGTCTATATCGCAGCACGCCTTTTCACAGCCCCCGCCGAGACAAGGGAGAAAAACGCTCCTGCCGAAGACGTGCCCGACGAAGAAGCGGAAAGTACCGAAAGCCCCTGTGATGAAGCACCCGAAGCCGAAGAAGACATGACGCCTGAAGAAGCATCAGCCCCCGAAGAGACCCCCACACCCGAAGAAAACGCCTCTTTCGAAGAGATCCCCACACCCGAAGAAAACACCTCTTCCGACGAAACCGCCCTCCCCGAAGAAGCGCCCGTCGAAGGAACAGAGGAAGAGCAGGAGCTCCCCGACCTCACCCCCGACGAGGTCAAACGCCTTTATAAAGCCATTCACCTCTCAGTTGCCGCAAGACGCGGCATTCAGGAAACACCAAGCGAAGAGCAGCTAAACGCCGTAGCTGAGGAATGCCGCGCCGTGATGCAGGCGCTTCTTGCCACCGAGGACAGAACCGAGCGTCTCAGCGCCATTCGCGCCTTTCTCACCAAAAGCGGCATGTAAGAAAGGGATTGCATATGGATCAATACACCGTTCTTGCCCCCTTTTACGACCGTCTCAACAAAGAGACTGACTACCGCGGCATTCTTGCCTTCACGAAAACAGTCCTTCAGCAACACGGTCTTTCGCAGGACGCCATGCTGCTCGACCTTGCCTGCGGCACCGGCAAGCTGACGAATCTCTTTGCCAAAGAGGGCTATGACATGATCGGTGCGGACCTTTCGCCCGACATGCTTGCCGAGGCGCAGTCTGCCGCCGCGGAGGAAGGGGTCTTTCCCCTCTATCTCTGTCAGGACATGCGCGCGCTCGACCTATACGGCACGGTTGACGCCGCCTACTGCTATCTCGACAGCCTTAATTATCTCTCAAGCGAGGCTGATCTTTCCGCCGTTTTCTCGCGCCTCTATCATTTCATCGCGCCGAACGGCATCTTTATCTTCGATGTCAACACAGCCTATCGTTTCCGTGAGGTCTACGGACAAAACACCTTCGTATACGACGAGGACGACCTCTTCTGCGTCTGGCAGAATTTCTTCGACGAAAAGACGGGCTTCTGCGATTTTGACCTGACCTTCTTCGTCAAGGACGGCAAAAAAGGCTACCGCCGCATGGAGGAAAGCCAACGCGAACGTCTTTTTACAAGGGAAGCGATCCTGAAGGCGATCGGCGACAACGGCTTCACGCTTGAGGCTGTCTACGGAGGACTTGACTTCACCTCCCCCACCGACACGAGCGAAAAGCACTATTACGTCGTGAAAAGAGGATTTTCGCTCTGAAAAAAAAGGAAAAAGAGGGAGAAAAGCTCTTGACAGTCGGGGTGTGTCATGCTATACTTTCAGCGCATAGAATAGCGGTAGAAAAAAGTACCGCTTTGTCGGGTGAACAGTATGGAAAAGATCGTTATTTTTATCATTGAGCTTATCGGCACGGTCGCCTTTGCGTGGTCCGGCGCCATGACGGGCATCAAAAAGGGCATGGATATTTTCGGCGTGTCGATCCTCGGGCTCGTTACCGCCGTGGGCGGCGGCGTGATCCGCGATCTGATCTTGGGCATCACGCCTCCCACCACCTTTACGAATCCCGTTTACGCTTTGACCGCCATTGCCGTTGCGATGATCGCCTTTCTTCCCTTTATCCGCCGCTTTCTTCTCAGACATCAGCGTGCCTACGAGCGCTCTGTGCTTGTGATGGATTCTTTGGGACTCGGCATTTTCACCGCCGTAGGCGTAAACGTCGCCAATATGAACGCCGATTTTAACTTTTTCCTCTTTCTTTTTGTCGGCGTGATCACAGGTGTCGGCGGCGGCGTTCTGAGAGACGTCATGTCAAAGCACCGCCCCTATATCTTCGTCAAGCATTTTTATGCCTGCGCCTCCATCATCGGAGCTGTGGTCACCATCATTCTTGTGCGCTATATCGGCAACATGACCGCTATGCTGATCGGGGGTGCCGTCGTCGTCATCCTGCGGCTTCTCGCCGCACATTTCCGTTGGAGTCTGCCAAAAGCACACGACCTCAGCGAGGAAGAGGTCGCCGCCCTCACACAGAAAAACGAAAAAGAGCAAAAGCAATCTTAGGCTGACAAACAAGAGCAAGCGTTCAAAGCGCGGCATTCCTATCAAAGACTTCATAAAATAAACGATTCCCGCAAACCAAAGCAACCGGTTTGCGGGAATTCTGTTTTGTGAGAGAGAAGTAAACGCACAAAAAGGCGAGGCTTTTCACGCGCCGTAAAAGCCGATCACCACCAGGGCTTCCAGCCGCCTCCGCCCCAGGAGTCTTCGGTGCCGCCCTGACTGTACCATGCGTCCGAATTGATCAGGGTATCGAGGTACCGATAGCGTCCCTTCACCCATTTTTCGAGATAATTCACGTGGCTGGCATAGCTTCTCAGCGAACGAATGGCGCTCGGCTCCTGGTTGATCTGTCTGCCGAAGATCATCCAGACGTCAAAATTCGTCTTCATATCATCGCCAAAGCAAAGGTTGATGCGCTCGATCTCCGAGATCACGGCGTCGTAAAGCGTCGTTTTGACCTCGTTCCAGCGCTCACGCACCATATCGCAGAACCATTCGTTGTTCATAAGCAGATAGAACCACTCGTGCTGCTGGAACATGCCGGTCTTCACGCCGACGTACAAACCCTCGTAAGAGCCGTTGTCAAGGCGTTCGTCGTTGCCGAGCGCGTTATCAAAATCCCACGGGCAGGTGAAATAGATCACGTCGCCCGCTTTTTTTACCATAAAGAAGGAGGAATAGCCAACGTCGGTATTCTTGACGAATGCCTGCAGAATGAAGGTATCGACGAAGGACGCAAGGTCGATATATTGCTCGACCTCTTGCTTGTCGCCGTCGGCGATCGCCTCGTGCGCGTCTTCAAAGAAGGCCTGCAAGAAGGCACATTTTTCTTTGGTCATATAGTCGCTGTGTACGCGGTAATCGTGATCCTTGACCGTGAAATAATCGACACCGTAGGTACAGGTCTCATCGGCGTAATAGTCGCGCTCGATGAAGTAGTCGGTGTCAACGCTGTTCACGTCCTCGTTGACGTTGACGCGGTAGACGTTCACCTGATGCTGCTCGGCAACCTGATAGATACCGTAGTATTCGCCGTTGACGTAGAGCTTTACGAAGGAGGACGAAGAGGTATACTCGATATTCGAAAGATTTCTGCCCACCGTAAAGGCGATATGGTTGCGTAAGAAGGTCTGATCGCAGTGGTTGGCGAGAAGCACCCAGCTCTTGGCAGGGCCGTAGCCCTGACCGAAGAGGTTGATCTTTTCGGTGAATTTCAGACGGTAAGACTTCTTTTCCGTGCCGGTATAGGTGTAATTGCCGCGGCAACGCACCTCTGCGGTGAGATCCTTGAAGCCGTAGACCTCGTCGTCAGTCGTGCCGTCGGTCGAGACCGTCGCATTGATATACTCGTCACGCGATAGGATCGGCTGTTCGTTTTCGGTGTTGATATAGAGGATCGGCAGACTGTCGCTTTCGCTCGACGACGCGCCGATCGCGGAGGGATTTCCGACAGCAGGGCTCTGCTTTTGTTCAGCTTCAGCCGTCGTTTCAACTGTCGTTTCCTCGCCTGCAACCGTCGTTTCAACCGTCGTTTCAGCCGTTGTTTCGTGTACTCCACTCTCCTCAGCTGAAGTTTCATCCTGCTCTTTGCCGCAGGCGGCAAAAAAGAGCGTCAGTGAAAGAATAAGCACCAAAAGAAGCAAAGTTTTTGCAAAAACAGATGATTTCATCAAGCCCTACCTCGTTTTTTCGTTCATGGCGGTAAAAGCACCGTCACCTTTTATTGTACAATATCTTTTTTTATTTGTCAACAGCACATTTTGCCGCAAGGGGAGACGCCAACATTGCCGTATAAGGACGTCAGCACCATACAGCCGTATATACGCACCGAATGGTTTTTTGTTTTTGCACAGAGTGGGATTTTTTTGTTTTTCTCTTGTATTTAACGTAAAATTATGTTAATATAATTATGTATAAGCAAAAGTCTCCCCTTTTGCCATTGGTACAAATATGCGGCAGCACGGGAGGCAAAGCGCGACTTCATAGAGAAAGAGAGAAGTGTATGGAGCTTCTGATCATATCAATCGTTCTCGGCGTTATCCAGGGTCTTTGCGAATTTCTGCCTGTTTCCTCGTCGGGGCATCTCGCCCTGTTTGAAGAGCTGTTCGGCATTTCCGATAAGGTCGATACGCTGGCGCTGAATGTCCTTTTGCATATCGGCACGCTTGCCGCCGTCCTCATCATGTTTCATAAGGATGTGTGGCTTCTCATCAAGAGCTTTTTCTCGCTGATCAGAAAGCTCTTTCAGAAGAAATTCAAAATGAGCGACTTCACCGTCGGTGAGCGATTCGTCATTCTTATTCTGATCGCCGTGATCCCCTTGGTCCCCGCCGCCCTTCTTTCGGGCAGAATCGAATTTCTGATGGGATACCCCTTCGTGGTAGGGATCATCCTGATCGTCAACGCGGCAGTTCTCTTGATCTCTGAAAAGATCGGCAAGGAAAACAAGTCGCTTGAAGACGTAACGCCCAAAAACGCCCTCGTGGTAGGCCTCTTTCAGTTCGCCGCCATTCTGCCCGGACTTTCGCGCTCCGGCTCGACCATCACGGGGGGCTTGACACAGGGCTTTGATCGCCCTCTCGCCGTACGTTTTTCCTTCATTCTGTCAATACCCGCCATCCTCGGCGCTGCAGTCTTTGAATTGCCCGATTTTTTTGCCACCTTGCCCGACGCAAAGACCCTCTTTATTTATCTTGCGGGCACTCTTGCAGCCATGCTCGTCGGCATTCTGGCGATTAAGCTGTTGACCTGGATCTCCAAGCATTCCACCTTCCGTCCCTTTGCCTACTACTGCCTTGCCATCGGCACCGCCGCCATTATCTGGGACGTTCTCCGCTGACAGACCACACCGTGACGCCCTTTACGCGTCAGAAAGGACATATCATCATGCCGAACAAAAAAAACGAAGACGTATTTGAAAACGATGCGCCCGAAACGCCGACAAAGGGAACAAACGCCCCTGACGAAAAGCCCGAAAAACAAAGCGAAGGCGTCAAGGATACCCGAAACAAAGCTCCGATAAAGCGAGCAAGAGGCAAACGCGCGCCCGGTGACCCGGAATCGGTGCGCTCCCAGCTTTGCACCATGCTCTTCTGGCTTCTCGCCCTGCTCTCCACCGTCTTTTTCATTGCTAATATATGGGATAACGCAGGTCCTCTCATCGAAGGCTTCTGCACTGTCCTTTACGGCCTCTTCGGATGGGGAGGACTTGTCATCGTGCCGTTTTTCATTCTGGTCGCGCTTGAATGGAAGAGCTTCGTGGTAGAGCGAAACGGGCTCTATAAGAGCGCCATCGCACTTATCGGCATGGTGATCATCGCCTCTGTGTTCCATATCGTGATGATCATGAACCACGGCATTGCCGCGCCTGCAAATATCGTTGACGCTCTGCTCTCTACCGAGCATTGGTACAGAGGCACCCCGCTGGGCGGCGGTGTGTTGGGCGGCTTCTTCGGCGGCGTTCTCTACCACCTCATGCACGGTTGGGTATCACTTCTCACCTGCCTGATCCTTCTTGCCGCCTGCATCATGCTCTATCTGCGTATGACGCCCCTCATGATCTTACGCGCCCTTGCAAGACGCCACGAGGCAAAAAAACGCCGCCGCTATGAAGAGGCGGCGCGAAAGAACGCCGAGGCAAAAGCCGCCGAGGAGGAGGCAAAGCGCCGCGCAGAGGAGGAGGCAAAACGCCGCGCAGAGGAGGAGGCAAAGCGGCTTGAAGAAGAAAAACGCAGCGAGGAAGAGGAGGCAGAAAAACGCCGTCAAAACCCCGGCATTGACTTCGATTTTCTTTTCGCCAAGGACAAGGGTGAAAAGGACACGGTTGAAGAGAGCACGCCCTTTGTGACCGACACGCAGGAGGAAGCACCCGAGGCATCCGCACCTTCAGCCGAAAAAAAAGAGAGCAATATTCCCGACAGTATCCCCGCGCCGACCGTCACGATCTATCGCGATCCCGATGAGGACAAGGTCGAAGAGCGCGCCTCAGATGAAGAGAGCGAGCTTGACGCCGTTGACGACACCGATTTCGGCTTCGGCAACGACGGCGACGACGACATTGATCTTGCCGCCCTTCTCGCCGCAGGCAAGAAGGCAGCTGAAGAAGACCGCCCCGAGGCGGTGATCCAAGCCGCCGAGGAAGAGAGCGACGTAGACGAAGGGCTTGCCGCCTACTTCAGCGACCCCGAGGCAGAGGAGGACGACGAGGAATATGACGAGGACGATAGCTTCAATTCTCTCTCTCTCGGACTCGACGGCGTTGTGGCTGCCGAGCCGAAGGATAAAGCTCCCGAGAAAAAGCCCTATCTCTATCCTCCTACGACGCTGCTCTCCCCCAACGCCAATCCCAAGACGGAGGACGACAGAGAGGAGCTCATGCGTAACGCGCGCAAGCTGGTCGAGGTCCTGAAGAGCTTCCGCGTGGAGACTGACATCGTCAATATCTCGCGCGGCCCGACCATCACGCGCTACGAGCTCGCTCCGAAGGTAGGCGTGCGCGTACGCGCCATCGCCAACCTCGTGGACGATATTGCCCTCAATCTTGAGACCTCAGGCGTGCGTATTGAAGCCCCCATTCCCGGCAAGGCCGCTGTCGGCGTGGAAGTGCCGAACAAAGCCCCCGAAATCGTCTATCTGCGCGACATCATTGAGAGCGACACCTTCAGAAACGCCAAGAGCAAGCTGACCGCTTGCGTCGGTATGGATGTTTCCGGTGCGCCCATCGTCATGGATATCGCCAAGCTGCCGCATATGCTGATTGCAGGTGCGACCGGTATGGGTAAGTCGATCGCCGTCAACTGCATCATCATGTCACTTCTCTTCCGCGCCACGCCGGACGAGCTCAAGCTCATTCTCGTCGACCCCAAGAAGGTCGAGTTCAAGCCCTACGACAAGCTACCGCATCTGCTCATTCCCGTTGTGACCAGCCCGAAAAAGGCGGCAGGCGCACTTGCTACCGCTGTCAACGAGATGGAGCGCCGCTTTGAGCTGATCGAAATGGCAGGCGTGCGCGACATCAAGGGCTATAACAAGCTCGCGGAGAACGATCCCACCAAGGAAAAGCTTCCCTCGATCGTCATTATCATCGACGAGCTTGCCGACCTCATGATGACCGCCAAGGACGACGTGGAGGACTCGATCTGCCGCATCGCGCAGAAGGCGCGTGCCGCAGGCATTCACCTCATTATCTGTACACAGCGACCCTC
>CAZYFC010000022.1:4230-15636 GCA_964646715.1 uncultured Lachnospiraceae bacterium | reverse complement strand
ATCTTGATACACACGGCATGTTTATCTGCTCGGTGACCGAGGCGCGCGTGCTGTCGGACGTTGAGACGATGACCTACACCTACTATCAGGAAAAGGTCAAGCCAAAGCCTGAAACAGAGGGTAAAAAGGGCTACGTTTGCACGGTCTGCGGCTACGTCTACGAGGGTGAGCCCTTACCGGACGATTTTATCTGCCCGCTTTGTAAGCACGGTGCGGCGGATTTTGAGAAGATCCAATAAACATTATAATAAAAATTATTACTATAACACACATAGGACAGGAGATGTTATTATGAAAAAATACGTTTGTGACGCTTGCGGATGGGTATACGACGAGGAAAAGGGCGATCCTGAAAACGGCATCGAGCCCGGCACGAAATTTGAAGCTCTCCCCGAAGACTTTGAATGCCCTCTCTGCGGCGTGGGCAAGGATATGTTCTCTGAAGAGGCGTAACGCCGGTTAAGTGCAAAAAGAATGCTCCGCTGTTTGAAGGCGGAGCATTCTTTTTGGCGCGGCGGTATCGGGGTGCTACGGCAGAGAGGCGTCAAGGGATTGCAAAAAGAAAAACGATATGCTATATACGGGACGATCTTTGACGTGAATGAGATGCTGTATCAGGTTGATCGGGTGCTTCTCGTCGTGTAAGGAACGGGCTATCCGACATATCAATACGCAAAGCGTACCTGCCCCCGGGCAGGTACGCTTTGTGTTTATTTCCTGTAAAAGCTGTTGCCGCCGATAAATTCGCGGACGATACTCGTAGGGGGGATCTCATCGTCAACGTCTGCCTCATGTACGAAGTTCAGCACCTTGACCATGGCGCGCACCTCGCTGTAGCAGTCGTCTGAGGGCTGAATGGCGAGAAGCAGGGGAAAGATATGCCGCTTGATCACGGCAAGCTCGTAGAGCGTGGAGCTGTTGAGGATCACGTCTGCGCTCTCCTGGAAGGGGAAGATCCACCTCTCCTCTCCGCTTCGTACCGAGCTCCACATGGCAAGCGTGTCCTGAACCGATGCACCCCGTGTTTCGCTGTCGCGTACCGTGCGGCGCAGAAGCCGCAGATAACTTGTGGGAATGCGGTTGTGGTCGTCCAGATTGAGCGGAAGAAGCGGGCTGACGAACAGTCGGAAGACCTTATTCGTGTCGATGCCGTCGGGCAGAAGGGTGGGATTCAGGGCGTGCAAGCCCTCAATGATGATCACAGCCTCTTCGTCAAGACGAAGCGTGTTGCCCTTCCATTCGCGCATGCCGCGCTTGAAGTTGAAATGCGGCAGTTCGACCGTCTCGCCGTTGAGAAGCTCCTTCAGGTGTTTGCGGAAAAGCGCAAGATCAAGCGTGTTGATATGCTCAAGGTCAACGCTTCCGTCCTCCGCAAGGGGGATGCGGTCGCGATCGAGATAATAATCGTCCAGGCTGATGAGGACAGGGCGCTTGCCCTCGGTCCGAAGCTGAGTAGCGAGGCGATTGGCAGAGGTGGTCTTGCCCGATGAGCTTGGCCCCGCCAGCATGACTGCCTTGGCGCCCCTTTTCGTGATCATACCCGCGATTTCTGCAAAGCGCCTTTCGTGAAGTGCTTCGTTGACGCGGATCAATTCACGGATGCTGCCTGAATCGACCGCATCATTGAGGTCTGCCACCGTTTCACAGCGCATCAGTTCACTCCAGCGCTTTCCCTCGGTCGAGACAGCGAAGAAGTTCGGTCGGGGTTGATAATCGGCTACCCGATCGGGATTTTGCCTGTCGGGGAAGAGGAAAATAAAGCCTTCGGGTGCGTCGATGATGTCCCACGAGCGAAGATAGCCCGTCGAGGGCATCATTTCAAAGTAATAATAGTCTGCAAAATCGCCGTGCGTGTAAATATCAACCGTGTTTTTCAGGCGGAAGGCGAGAAGACGTGCCTTGTCGGTCTGTCCCTTTGCCTCATAGTAGGCGATGGCATCCTTTGTCGGAATCCTCTGTTTTGTGAGGCAGATATCTTCTTTAACGATCTTTTCCACCTCTTTTTTCAGGGCAAAAGCGCTGAAGCCCTCGGCGTTTGTGACCTTGATATAGAGCCCTGAGCCGATCGTGCAGTTCATCTTTGCCCCGGCCTCCGGCCAAAGGCGCGCAATGGCGAGAAAAAGCGCGAACTGCGCCGTGCGCGTATACGCTTCGCGCCCTTCTGCGTCGGTGTAATAAAAGAGGCGTACCTCGCCGTTGGTTGCTTCCATTGCCTTTCTGATCGAGCCGCGCTCGTGGGCTGCTTCCTTCGGGACGGGAATATGATTCAGCGTGAACACGCGCCCGGCGATCTTGGCGGCGATCGGATCCTTTGAGAGGTGTTCGCTCGTAAGGCCAAGGCGTTTGACAAGATCAAGAAGCGTTTCTCCCGCAAGCGGTGTCACGGAAGTCTTGTTGATGATCAGTTTCATGGATATACCTCCTTCTCGGGTGTGGTTTGCCGTAAAAAAGCAAAAAAACGGTGACTGCGCGGGGCTTTTCCCCAGGTAGTCATCCGTTTGCGGCGGTCTGTAGAGACGCTTGCCCCTATTGCAAGCTTATACCATTTTCATTTTATTACAAAACGCGTTTCCTGTGTGAATACAGTATACCACAAAACAGGGCAAAAATCAAGAACAATTTCAGCGTGATACGCAAATGGCGTATCACGCTGAACGTACGGTTTGTTTATTCGGATAAGGAGGGGGATATCCTTGCTTTTTCCCGCTTTTTGAAGTAACGCTTGATAAAAAGAAGCAGAAGGACACCCAGCAAAGGGAAGAAGGCTGCTATGAGCATGCCCGCCTTCATGCCGATTTTTTCGGGAGAAAGCGACAGCTCTTCGGACAGGCGTGCGGCGAGCGCGCTTGCAGACACCGCATCCACCACCGCGCCGAGCAGTTGCGGTGCAACTGAGCCGCCGAAGTCACCGCCTGCCGCCATCAGGGCGTACGCTGCGATGCCCACCGAGGGTAGCTTCTCCTCCATCATAATGAGCGTGCCCGGCCAGAGCATGGAAGTGCAAAGACCCGTCAGCACGCAGGCGATCATGGCAAGATATGCGCTTGAAGAAAGGGCTACCGTCAGATAGCAGACAGTGGCACCGATCATGCCGCCGAGCAGAATATTCGTGATATTCCTGCCATACCTTGCGTAGAGGATCCTGCCGAGCCCCAGAAGAAGTGCAAACGCCGCAAGACCCAGCACATCGCCAAGCGCCTTCGGAATGCCGAGCGCGGTCTCCATATACGCTGACACCCAATTCGTCATGGCGTTTTCCGCGGCACTGCCGAGGAAGATGCATCCCACGCAGAGCGCGAGGCCGAAATGCTTTTCCTTTGACTTTTGCGGTGTGTCGCTCTGCGACATATCCATGTCGGGCAGAGGAGAGGTCGCGAAGAGGATAAAGGAGACGATCGGCAGAAGCGCCCAGAAGAGAGTGAGCAGCATCCACTTGTCTTCTCCGAAGATACGAAAGAACGCCGTGCTGACCAAAACGACCATCAATACACCCCAGGCATACAGCGAGTGAAGAAGGCTCATATCCTTTTCGGGATGCTTTGAGGGGATCGCTGCCACCAAGGGGCTGAGAAGTACCTCCGAAAGACCTGCCGCGACAGAGAAGAGCAGTGTTCCGATCACGAGGCCGAGATAGGCGATATTCGGAAATAAGGTCGGCACAAGCGCGTATACCGCAAGGCCGAGGGAGGTCAGAAGCGGCATGATACGCACGATCAGTCTGATATTGAAGCGTGACGAAAAAAAGGTGAAGATGAGATCAATGCCGAGCTGTGTGCAGAAATTGATCAGAACCAGCGTGCCGAGCAGGGTATAGGAGATCCCATAGGTCTCACGGAAGGTGACGAAAAGAAGCGGCGGCAGGCTGAAGACCGACGCCATGGCAAGATAGGTATAAAAGCAGGAGAATTTCGTTCGTTTGTAGCGTTCGCTGTCGGACACGGAGGGCACCTTCTTTTTTCAGACTCACATGATTGTAGCACGGTTTTTTCGGTGTGTCAACCGTTTTTGGCGCTTTGATTGGCAGGTTGTTTAGAGGAAGCTCTCCGACAGTATCCTTCCCGAAAATGAAACGGGAAAAAGAAAAACCGTTGCTCGGCTTTTGAAAAAGACCGAACAACGGTTTTGGCGATTCAGCCTTTGATGACGTCCTGCCAACCGCGATGGCTGTCGTACTTATTCTGCTGTGAGTCTTTTCTCTGCTTGTTCTTTCTGCCGCGCAGGATGAGAACGTCCTTGAAGTTATCACCGAGCATATCTGCCATAACATGCTGATATTTCTTTTCGTCAACCGTCTTGCAGGAGAAGATATCCATAAAGACCTCGCCGGTCTTATAGTTGTAGTGCATGGCGATATGGCTTTCCGCAATGACGGCAATGCCGGAAAGAAAGGTGGGATTTTTGACGGTATCGTGCAAAACGCAGGGACGGGTAATGGGGTGCATGCCGATCTTTTCGGGCAGATTATCGAGGATCTCCATATACTCGCCGAGCGTGGGAACGGTATCAGGCTTGGAACGGATCATGTAGTGCGGCCCGAAGTCGGTCTCCTGATAGGCTCCCATATCGTTCTCGTCGAACTCTTCGCGGTCCACTCGTTTGATGAAGAGCGAATCACAGGGAAATTCTCTTTCGAGAAGCGCCTTCAAGCTATCCTTATCGACGAAGCCGTCGTAGAGGAGGTCTGCGAAATAGCAGCCGTATTGCGGGAAGGTGTGGATCGTGAAGTGACCGCCCTTCAGAAGCACGAATGCACTGATGCCGACGTCCTCGGGATCCTGACAGTAATAGTAAGGGATGAGCTGCGGAGGCATAATGGCGTTCAAGCCGTTCGCGTTCAAGCTGTTCAGATTGATCACCTTATTGATGACTTCGTATACGTCCATCAAATTATTGATACGGTCTGTGCTGCAGCCGTAAGAATCAACTAAAATATGTATCATGGCTAGCTCCTGTTCGCTTTTTTGATTATAGTAATGCGGCTCATATCGTCGATTGCCATATAGTGCAGAAGGGCATCCTCTTTTTCATAGCCCTTATCGACGAGCACGTAGCGGACTCCCGTCTTGTCGACGTATACGATCTCCCAAGTCTTCAGAATCTCGCCGTTCAGCGAAAAATCAGTGATGAGCGTATCTCCCTGCTGTGAGCGTATCAGATCTGTTTTGGTCAGCGCCTTCGACACGCTGACCGCCGTGAAAAAATGGTGCGAAATGGTCTCAATCGACACGGAGGTCTGAGGATTGATCTTCCACTCGTCGATCAGGCCGTAGATCTTACCAAACTCGCATTTTTCGGCTACGTCCATAAAGGGTGCGAAGAAAGAGCTGTCGCCGTTTTCGCAGATATCCTTCTGACCTTCGGTGAGAACGTAAACGATAGCGTCAAGGTCAAATTTCTGTCCCTTATACAGCGCCATCATAACGTCCTGCGCCCTTGAAAAATGTTTCGAGGTATAGCGGCGAAGCTCGTTGCGCGAGGCTTTCAGCCACTTGAGATAGATCAAAAGAAACTCGGTCGTCAGTACCCTATTGATCGATCCGATATCGATATCTTTGTGAGAGGGCTGCTCTGAGCCGAAAATAAACTCCTTCAGCGCAGGGGAGGGGATACGGTCGTTGACGTAACGTGCCGCCTGCTTACGGTTTACAATGTCCATAGGCCCCACCTTAGTCGCAAATGATGCGGGCGAGCTTTCTGTAACGCTTGAGAGCAGTTTCCTCATCTGCCGCAAGGCTTGCCTCGTTCTTGATCTTGAAGAGTACGCCTTCCTTCCATTTGAAGCGCATGACCTCGTTGATGCCGAAGGAATCGACGGAGGAAACGAAATCGTCGATCACGCTGAGACGGGTGAGGTTTTTAACGCGCGAGGTGATGTCGTCGATCGAGGTCTTCATCTGGGAAACGCCGTCGATCACGGCGTCCTGCGGAACGACGGTGGGAAGCAGGATGATATCCTTTTCGTCTGCGTTGTTACTGTAACGGATGCCGAGCTTGTTCAGGTAGTTGAAAGTGCCGACACGGAATTGGTGTGTCATCTTCATGCAGAAAACGAGCTTGTCGGCGGAGTCAACGGCAAGTCTTGCTGAGAACTGATCGCCTGCCGCCGAGTCCATAACGATCGCCTTGCAGTTGTAGTTCTGTGCGAAGCGGCGGAGCTTGCTCATGATCTCCCCAAGATTTCCCTTGATGTCGGCGCGGTTGAGCTGGTCGCTGGCGTCATCGACACCGAGGAACATGATGGCTCTGTCGTCCTCGAAGCCGAGCAGGTTGCCGACCGGCTCAAGATACTGATAGAAGGGATGCTCGGAAAGCTCGCAGTACTTGTTTGCCGACCAGGGCTCCTCGTTCTTCAGCATAAGCTTTACGTCGAATTTGTTCTTGAAGACATTCTGCTTGTTGAGCAAATAGGTCATACCCGCGCTTTCAATATCCATATCGATCAGAATGATGGGTGCGCGCGTGAATGCGCCCTCACATTCCGCAATAAAGGGGAGGGTGTTGAGGCAGGTGGTGCTTCTGCCGGCACCGCCCTTGTATGAGAAAAACGTCGTAATATTCATTGATCAAGTATCTCCTTTGATGAGTTTTGCGATAACATCGTCCGTGTTTGCCAGCTTTTCCGACCATTCGGCAAGGAACATATCGGTGTCGGTCTTCAGATTGCACAGAACGGTATCGAGCGTATCTTTGTTGACGGTAGCTTTGCTGATCGTTTTTATGACGTAAGCGTGAATGAGGTTTTCAATGGAGCTGTAGACTGCTTCCTCGGCGGGAGTGAATTCATCCTGAGAACCGTTTGCCAGCTTGTCGGCAATACCGTTGAAGAGCGAGGAGACGGTTGCTACCACGCCGCCTTCGATCGACTTGCGGATGGCGTTTTCAATGGTGTATTCCTTACGAACCGCCTGTACATTTTCTTCGTAACGCTTGTTTGCCTGCTCGTTGGCTTCTTCGATCGCCTTTTCTCGTCCGACTTCCTTTGCTTTTCTGACGAGAGCTGCGGTCTTTGCGTCGTAGGAGTTCTTCTTCTTGGCGTAGTCACGCTCGTATTCCTCGTAATAACCGTAGAAATCTGCGATAGCCTCGATATATCTTTCAGTGATCTTTACGTCGTAGCCCTTGTTTTCCCAAAGAAAGTCTTTATGCTCACGCCAGGCTTTCTCCTGTATGCTGTCGAACAGATCCTCGAAGAGGGCGCTCATCTGTTTTACGGGATACTGTGAAATGTAAAAAGCGATAATGTTGTTTGCCTTCACCAGCATCGGCATAAGGGTGGCGTCAACGAGGCTCTTATAGTTCAGATTCTTGATATATACGTCCTCCCTGTCCTTGTCCTTGTGCTTCGACTTGAAGGGAATGATATACGTATCAACGAGGTATTCCATACCGTCACGGCGAAGCTGATTATAGACACGCTGTACGTTCTGGAGCGCGGATTCCATCGTCATAATGACGTCGTCCTTGTCGGCACTGCGTCTGTTTACGTAGCCGTAAAGCAGGATGGATACGAGATAGATATTATTGAAGAGAGCGTTCGAGCGCTCGGACTTGAGAATGTCGTCGCGTTTGACGATCCTATAGCCGCTGATGAAGTTGTCGTCAACGAATTCTTCCTTCAGAACGTCCTTGTAAACGCTCCACACCTTGTCGGCAACGGCACGGCAGTTTTCCTTCCACTGCTCATCAATGTGCTTGTCGCCTTCTTTTCTGTCCTTGTTGATTGCCTTGAGAAGCTCTTCATCCTTGACGGTACGGAGCTCTTCGTCTCCAATGAACGTAATGTCAAATACGTTGTCCTCGAAGTCGGAGTAGGCTTCAAGTACCGAGTAGGTGAAGAAGAGAGAAGGGGTCTTACAGGCGAGGGTGTAGCCCCAGCCCATGCTGTCGCCGTTATCAATAAAGAATGAGTTGAAGTTGCTGATGATAAGTTTGATATTGTTGACGATCTCTGCCTGTCTGCGCTCGGAAAGCTCAATAATTCCCAATTTGACGGCTTTTCTGACACTCGTGAAGAAACTGAGCGCCCAGGTCATAGCGCCGACGTAGGGATAGTTCTTATCAAAAAGCTTGCCTTTTTCGTGCTGATTCTCTTCAGGCGTGATATAAGGGAAGAGATTGTAGCCGTAGTCCTTGATCGAATCGAGAATGATGTCTATGTTCCTGACGAGGTCGTTTTTCAGCTCGTCAGAGAGCTGGACTTCCATACGGAGCGCCAGAGAGAGAACGCCGACGTAGCCGTAAATGTCACTGAGGTAGCCGCAACGCTCATCCTTGTCGTCGCCGTAGAATACGTTGTATTCACCGTTTTCGTTCGGAATGAAGTTCTCGTCGGTGCGAACGCGCTGCTTCAAGTAGCTTTCAAGGAGCCTCGTGCCCAGCGTTTTCTTGTCGACATAGGTTTTGAAGATGGCCTTGCTTTCTTTGTCCTTGCTTTCTTCGTCAACGTTTTGTTTGATTATGATTTTTTCTTCAATATCCTGTCTCATGGTCTTGTGTCCTTTCGATTAATGTATATGCTTTGTTAAGCAGTGGAAGCCGCCGCCGCCGAGAGATGCCTCACGGCCTGCGAGCGGAATGATCTTTCGGTCGGGGAACGCCCGGGCGATCACGTCAAGCGCTTCCTGATCAAGCGGGCTGCCATACTGCGGTACGACAACAACACCGTTGGTCAGGGCAAAGTTGATATAGGTCTCCAGCACCACGTCGCCCTCCTTGCGGGGGTAGGAACCGTCAACGTCCAGAATGCTGTCGGAATCGTCACTTGTGCGGTAATAGAAATCGGGCACGGGCACGTGTATGATGGTATAGGGCTCGCCCCGCAGGTTTCTCACCTCTTTGAGCTGTGCCTCAATGGCGTGGGTGGGGGCGTAGTGCGGGCTGCTTTCATCATCCGTCCAGGATAGCAGAAGCGTTCCGGAGTCGGCAAATGCCAGAATGTTGTCGATGTGGCCGCCTGTCTCATCGCCGTCGAGGCCGCGCTCCAGCCAGATGATCTGCTCTGAGCCGGTTGCTTCCTTCAGAAGTGCCTCTACCTGATCCTGATCGAAGCCGGGATTACGGTTGTCATTGATGATCGACTCCTTCACGGCAAAGAGCGTGCCTGCACCGTCCGGTAACAGATTGCCTCCCTCAAGCGTCAGGGGATTGTTTTTGATGGGATAGCCGAACAGCTTGGAGATGACCTTGTCCAGCGTGTTATCGTCGTCCCACGGATAATAAAGCTCGCCGCCGTAAGCGTTGAACTTGAAGGCGGAAATGAAAGGCTTTTCGCCTGATACGACGCTCGAAATACTGTCTCTTGCCCAGCAGTCGTTGTAGCGCATTTTGACGAGCTGTACGCCTTCCTTGAACACGTAGTCGTTCTTGGCAGTTTCCATCAGATTGGGAAGCACACCCATGATCACCGGAACGTAGTCCGATAAGATATTGGCAAGCTCGACCATCGACTCTCTGATCGGCGCGCAATTGTGACGCCATACGTCGTTACGCGACGGGAAGAGCATTACAATGGCTTTCTGTTTTTCGAATTCACCTTGTAAACGAATCAATTTTGTGTACCTCTTTTTTTGCTTTCTTTCAGGATTCGCAGAAGTTCACTGTTGTGCTTCTTGAGCAGATCTTTTCCCTGCGGATTGATGGATAACAAGTAGGAAAAGGCGTTAAGCAGGCCGTTAAACTCGGGAGACTGTCTTTCAAAGCTGTAGGTCGTAACCGTGCTCTCTGTTCTTTCGTTCGTAACGCCGCTACCCGTGGTATACCAGGCACCACTATGATCGGATCTGCCAATGAAGAGCGCAAAGCTATAGGAAAGCTGAAGTCGGTCGTCCTCGTTGATCGGAACACAGATCAGATTATTGAGCGCCTTCTTGACGACGCTCTCGTCAATGTCGCAGATCTGACCCTGCGCGTTGCGATTGAATTGCATCCAGCTGGCAAGACGAGGGAACTTTTTGACCCGTTTGGTGCTGACATCGGCGGTATAGTCGAGGAGATAGTTGACAAGACGCTTGGATTCGGAATCCGAGATGTCAAGATAATTGCCCATTTGCCACTCCTCAAGCTTCTTGAAGCGCTCAAGGTAAATATGGCGACGGCGCAGAAGATCGTAGGATACGCTGTTGATATCCTTTGCCGTTCTGAGAAAGCTGACAAAGGAATGGATAAATTCGATGAATTTATACGAAATCTCGATCATGGTGTTGTAGGAGTACTTTTCGTTATCCCCACAGATCCAGGCGAAAAATTCCTCGGGAACAGTGAAAACGTCTTCCTCGTCGGAATAGTCGAAGTAGCCCTGCGCGTGCTCGCCGTAGAAAAGCTTGTTAAAGCGTGAAACGTCGTCCGGCACCTCGATGTGATACTGCTCCTTGAAGTCGGAGATGGTCATGCCGTTGAATTCGCGGAAGAAAGTGGCGACCTTGTTTCGATGGGAAAATTCACGGCGGATCAGGCTGGTTACCTCGCGGCGGCTGTCCTTGGTCTTGCGGATGAAATCCTCTATCTTGGCAAAGGCAGTATAGCACTCCATCTCACCGCGCGGCGGGGTATAGTAGAAGTATTTGACACCGTTCCTTTCAGGGTTGAAGGTTTTGGTACCGTTGACCGTTTCCTCGGCACCGAGCAGGTTGCTGGCGATGACCATACAGGAGTAGGTGTTGCAGTCGTATTCGAGCACCTCGTTGGAAAGCACGTGCATCTCATGGAGCGAGTCTGCCGAGATCTCGGTGCTTTCCTTGATATCGTCGGAGATCGAGCACGCGTTGCACTTGTTGCGTACACAGGCGTTCATCAGCTCGTTGAGGATCTGGGATTTTTTCTGGAATTCAAATTTTCGCTTGATGTTCTCAAAGATGATGTTGAAATAATTCTCCTCGATCTCTTTAAGAATCCCATTCAGCTCCTCATCGGTGCCGTTTTTGTGTAAGTGGCGCATGATTGAAGTCGGCACGAAGCCTGCCAGCTCGGCAATATCCTCAGGGATCGCGTTGTAGGAGGTGTCTTCAATGAGGACCGGCACGACTTTGGCACAGCCATCCTTGACAGCCTGCGAGATCTGGGTGAGCTCGTCTTTGACTTTGGGCGAGCCCAGTGAGTTTTCGGACACCAGAAAGACGAAGATGCAGCAGCGTGAGATGGCCCACGAGATCGGCTGGGTGTAGTCATCGCCGCTGATGTTGCGTTCGCTTCCGTCTTCACGGTACATACACCACTGTCTGAAGCTCATACGGGTGAGGCGCTTGATCAGCTTCATCGCAGTGTCCTGGTCGACGCTCGACAGCGAGGTGAAAACAAGATCGCGGTCAAGAGCAATTCCTTCGAGCAGCTTTTTTAAGTCGAACTGTGTTAAGTCGAGCATTTTGATCCTCCTTGTGCGGTGGAATAGAGATGGTGAATTTTGTAATATAC
>CAZYFC010000022.1:0-4220 GCA_964646715.1 uncultured Lachnospiraceae bacterium | reverse complement strand
TATTTTATAGCACAAGGAATAATATTTGTCAAGACTTTGTGAAGATTATCGAAAAAAGAAGATGAAAAAGTATGCTTTTTGCAAATTAACGCCGACATGAAAAGAAAAAGCCCGAGAGCTTGCTTTTCGATCAAGATAGGTGGCTTTGGATCGGGCCGCTTTTGTGTTTTGGATAGTTGGTCTTTGTCGCTTCTTTTGTGCTCCTGCAGCCGAAAGACGAAAAATCCCATACCCAACGCGGCAAAGCGGGGGTATGGGAGGTTTGATGCGGTTTTTTATCAGAGCTTTGAATAGCCGAAGCCGTTGACGAGGGCTTCGATCCTTTTGCCTTCTTTGCAAAGTGGACATTCGTGCGAGGGGTAGCTGGCGTAGTCCTCAAGGTCTTTCGTCTCAAACGCGGAGATCACGGAGTAGCCTGCACAGGTGTTGACCGTGGCAAAAATGGCAGAAATGCCGACGACGTGACCGCTGTAATAGTTGATGGCTTCCACTGCCGCCTGCGCGGTGTAGCCTGTGGTGACAGACGCGGCGAGGATGAGGACGTGCTTGCCTTTGATCATGGGCATGATGTTGTCGCGGAAGATGAGCTGACTGCCCACGGTGTGCTCGGGTGTGATGACGTAGACCGTCTGGTGCGAGTTCATGTTGACGTAGCCGCCTTTGGTCAGCTCGGCGGCAAGGCAAGTGCCGATGACCTCGGTGCCGTCAAGACAGAGGATCGTATCAACGATGGTGTTGAGATAATAATAAGAGGCAAGCTCCTTTGCAACGGCGGTTGCTTCGGAAAGGCGGGTCTTCTGTGTGGTTACGTCAATGTAATAATTGATGTGGCTGTGGCTGGTGGCGAAGTGACCGGGCGTCACGCGTAAAAAGAGATTGTTCCGCTTCGTGCGAATCTTGTAGGTGTTTTCGTTAGGCATAAAAGAACCCCTTTTCTTTTAGTATATCATAGAATCGCCCTTCTGTCAAGACCGGATGCAGGTCTCGAAGGGTGGTATTATTTCAACCTTTTTTCGCGCCATACTGGGGTGACGGTGAAAGCCGCGGCAGGGATTACGCGCCTTTGGCGCAAAAAGAAAGGAGATTTTATGGCAATCAACAAGATCACGGCGCGGGAGATCGCCGAAAACGCCGTTGAGGGAAATCTTCCCGACAGACCCTCGCAGGAGTCTCTCTACGCCGAGAGGGGGATGACGGCAGCAGAGGTCAAGGCTGCCTACGACAGGCTGCCGAAGCTGATCGCAGATCGCTTTAACGCGCTTGTCGATGCGATCGGCTGTGAAGCGAGCGACGATGGCATCGCCGCAAGCATTTTGACCGGTATTACCGAGGGGCATACCTTGAACCGGCTCTTTCTCGATATTCTTTCGGGAGCTTTTGCTGACTATCTTTCGATAGACGGCGAAAGAACGCTGCGTGAGGCGCTGTTGTCGATCCCCGATCCGCTTCCCGCCCTCACGGAGGAGGACGACGGCAAGCTGCTCACGGCAGAGGGCGGTGCATGGGTGGCAAAAGAGCCGACGCGAGTCAAAACGGTGCTTTCTTCGCCGCTTCTTGCGCTGTCGGAAAGCGTTGTCAGCGTGACGAACGGCGATTCTGCCGCTGATCGCTACTGCTTTTACAAGGACGGAGTGCTTCTTGCCGAAAGCGTGACGGGAAGCGTGGATCTTGCCTCGCTTGGCTTGACTGACGGCGTTTACGCGATCAACGCGAGAGCGATCCCCACGAATGCCGAAACGCACGAGGAGTCCTGCTTCGGGAACACC
The DNA here is from genome assembly GCA_964646715.1 of uncultured Lachnospiraceae bacterium. Lineage (GTDB taxonomy): Bacteria > Bacillota > Clostridia > Oscillospirales > CAG-272 > RGIG1993. The sequence continues at coordinate 2,454 of CAZYFC010000022.1, read as the reverse complement.
CTCGTTTATATCGTGGGCGAGATCAATCTCCCCTATGCGGAAGGGGTGAGCTTCTGATGGCAGTCTACAGGATCAAGGATACGACGCTTCAGGGCATTGCCGACGCGATCCGTTTGAAGAAGGAGACGGCTGAGGCTATCCTTGCCGAGGACATGGCAGAAGAGATCAAAGGGATCGAAACGGGTATATCTCTGAACGGCGTTGTGGAGCAGTACCGAGTCAATGCAGGCGCAACGGTGTCGGCGGGGGATTTCGTGGAGTTTATCTTGAAAACGCAGGCAGACGCTTTTTCCGCAAATACAACGACGAGAATAACAGCAAAGCTCATCTCAACCAACGTCGCGGCGGTTTTATATTATGAAAATTCAAAGCACAATATCGCCGTACTGTCGTTTGAGGGTGAGAGCGCAACGCTTGAAACGGTTTATACGTTGCCAAGTGCGGCATTTTCCGCGATGGACGTTTACGGCGAAAACGAGGTGTTCGTTGCCTACGCCGTAAATGGGGACGGCATATATTCGACGCTGTTATATTTTGACGGAAGCGCACTTGTGGAAAGGATCGCGCCGACGCAGTACGCGAACGCCTACACGTTTTACGCGTTGACGTGCGACAAGCTCGCAGATGGGAAAGTCGTTTTGTTTTATACCGATAACGGAGCGACGACAGCTACGGAAACAACAACGTATAATAAAAGAGTTCTCCGAAATATCGCAACCGTGACAGAATCGGAAATAACACATACCGGTTCCGTATTGTCAGATGGCGCCTATTCCAAAGGCACAAACGCGACAAGCTCTACGCAAAATTCAACTTTAATACACGCGCAAAAGATCGGTGACAACAAGGTCGCAATGACTTATTATAAAAAAGTCTATAGCTCAAACTCATACACGGGAAGCAGTACGGCGTTGTATACGTACGTTTATATAATTCAACGCGTAGACGGGATGATCTCTGTTAAAACAAACACGGTATCGCAAAGCGAAACCGTCAATGCTATACTTTGTCCGATCGGCGAGGAAGCGATGGCGTTTATAACCAACTCGAATGTCACGCTCTTGTCCGTTTCGGGTCTGACAGCAACAAGCCTTGCAGACGTTACGATTTCGACGACTCTTTCGCAAACAACAAAGACACAGGCTTGCAGGCTGTCCCCCGATACAATAGCCATATGCAGCGGCGGGACATTCCGCGTATATCGATATGCAGACGAGACCTTGTCGTTGCTATACTCGGTGGCCGCGCCCTTTGAAGGATCGAACAGCGCTCTTTGCGTTATGCCTTGCACCGAAACAAGCGGTATTATATGGCGCGAAGGATCGGTGGGCGCTTTCATATCTTATGAAATAACAGCCGAAGGGATTGTTTTTCAAGAGAACACCAACACGCAAAACGGTACATACGTTCAGACCGCAACCTCACGCCTGCATAACGTCGGCGTGGCAAAAACAAGCGGTACAGCAGGAGAAACGGTCGAGGTCGTTTGCGTCGGCAGTTGAATGCAATGAAAAAACGTCCCGTCTTTCGCTATTAAGCGGAGGAGGGGACGTTTTCTGGCTGTTATTCACCGTAGACGGCTGTGACGGTAACGGTGCCTGCCGTCGCGTTCAGTGTCGGGGTGATGGAAAAGCCGTTGACCTTGACGGTAATGCCCTTGATCATCATTTCGCAAACCGCGGTCAGCATGGCCTCGGTATCACCCTCATAGCGGAAGGCTGTGCAGAGGTAGACGATGTGATAGACGCATTTGATCATTTTGACGTTTTCTTCGCCCAGGCTGTCGGGCGAGAGGATATAGCGATAGACGTCCGATTCAAGTGCGCTTGCCGTAGGATAGAGCTTGGTATTGACGTCTGTGCTGACAACTGTCACGCTCGTGACGTTTCGTTTGGCATCCGTGGAGCCTTCGTAGCTGACGCCTGCGTTTTCGTAAGAAAATGTATAGCCGCCTTTTGCCTCGGTGAGAGGAAAGGAGAGCGAAGCGTCGCCTTTTTGAAACTGCTCCTCCAGTGCGAGAATGCCCACGCCGCTCGTCGTGCTTTGGCAGGCAGAGAAGGAAAGGAGCAGGGCGAAGGTCAGTAATAACAGTATAATTCGTTTCATGTTGATCTCCTTTTGGAATGTTGCATGCGTATCATAGCATATCGCGGCGCCCTTGTCAAGTGAAAAGTCGGTGAAGCCGTATCTTCGGCTGCAGCGCAAAGCTTATAAAAGCCTGCGGCTTTCAGGGGCTCGGAAACGGCTTATTCTGCGGTAAAAATCAAGAGACACGCCAAAAGGCGTGTCTCTTGATTTTTGGCGGAGCGTGTGAAACGTAAAACGACTCCTTTTGTCCCGCCCTTGTTAAGTTCTATGTAGGAAAACGTGTACCCACCCGTTTATAATAACAATTCGACAAATTGGAATTTGACGTTTATTTAATAACTTTTTTCCATTTTAACAGCAACGCTG